>JAGCOI010000002.1 GCA_017645485.1 Alphaproteobacteria bacterium
AGAACCCAAAGCACCGCCTCTGCCTTGTGCATCACCTGTTTGTGCATCGGCAAATTCAAAAGCAGAACCGTCCGGACGTACCAATCTTGTCCATGTAATACTTGTACGCACGGCACCGCCCGACGTACCGCCGCCCAAACCGCCGCTTGAAGAACCCATCACACGGCTTCCGGCCGGTATCACGATATTTCTTCCGTCTTCCGCATACACATTACGTTCAACAATCGCCGTCACAGGCACACCCGACGTATCACCCACATCAACAATCGTTCTCGCCAAAACAGCCGGAATAGGTTTATCAGCCAAAATCATTTCACTCATATCAACACGCCATGAAGACAACTTATAATTGGCATTATCCCAGTTATCCTGATATCCCGTAAATGATGACGGTTTCACTTTAGAAGACAATTTACCGACTTTAATATCCTGAACATGCGCTTTTTGTGCTTCCGAAAGAAAATATGAACGCATCGGATCATATCTTTCACCCTGTCCGAAACCGCCGCCCGGTCCCAAATCAACCACATCATCGGTTGAATAGGCGGAAGCCGGTACAAACGGCATTGAAGGCTCTGATTTAATCGGTTTAACCTTCTCATCCGGTTCAACGGAAATATCAACAGTACCGATAAAATTATCATTGTCGTCATAAGCGCCGTCATCTTTTATAAAGCCGATATGCGCACCCGAATCCAAATCGATAACTTCGCCCGTTTCCAAAACATTACCGATATATTTTCCTTCAGGTGAAATCACAACACCGATAACTTTTTGAGCATAAGACTCAAGCGGTTTTACCTCCTGAGGTCCGACATCTATCGTGCCGACAGATATTTTTTCAAGTTCATTATCTTCGGTCAGTTTCGGCGCATCTTTCACAATATAATATTGCAACGGTCTTGCCACGCCAAGCGATCTGCCTTTTGTATCGCGCACATCGCCGCTTCCCGATACCACGCCTATAATAACCCCGTTCATATCGACCACATTACCCGAAAGCAAAATTTCACCGACAACTTCATTTTTTGAATTACGTGCAAAATAATCTCTGTTCGGACGACCGATTAAACGTCCGTCCTGTACCAAAAAGCCGCGATTGGCCTTGCCGAGGTTTTGTCCCGCAAAATTTGTGACCATACTGTTCTTTGTTAAATAACCCAAAACTTTTCCGCTTTCATCATACACATATAAATCATACAAAGCATAACCGACGGCCTTATTGTCGTTTACAACCAATCCGTCATACATAACTTTACCGAACACTTCTTTTTGATCATTATAAACCTGACCGTCATGGGCCACATAACCCACAAAGTTATTGTCTCTGTCAAAGGCCACTTTGTATTTAAATAACAAACCGATATTTGCGTTTGCTTCATTTACAATCGAACCGTCAGGCGTTGAAAAACCGATAACTTTTCCCTTATCGTCAACGGCTTGATTTTTAAGATTCAAGCGCCCGATTAAACGACTTTCAAAATCCATAATCAGGTCATTTTCCAAAACCCGACCTTTCAAATTCATTTCATCATACAAACGCCCGTTATCGTTCACGCAACCGATAATTTGCCCTTTATCGTCCAAAACCTGTCCAATCTCGTTTGCCATGCCGACCAAACGCCCGTCAAACCCGAACAAGGGACCTTTACGGGCAAGATGTCCCATATTTTGCCCCACCTCGGATACCACTTGTCCGTTAAGAAGCATCTTGCCGATAAAATTATTACGATTCGAACGAACTTCACCTTTAGAATCGACCATACCGACAACATCACAATTTTCATTTACAACGGCACCGAAAGGCTTAAATTCACCGGCATATGCATCTTTTTGATTAACGGCAATACCTCTGCCTGCAATTCGTCCCACCTGTTTACCCGTATTATAAATCAATCCTCTTGCATTCACATATCCGAACGTATCACCCTTCACGGTTAAGACCACACCTTCACCAAAAGAAGATTCTCCCGCAACCGGAACAGGGGTTAATGTTTCAGAAACCGAAACAACCGCATCAAATGGTAAAATTTTGGCAACCTCTGCAGATTTTGCATCATAAAACACATTGGTATCCGACAAATTTACAAAATCATCTCTGCCATATAAAAATGCATATGAAGGATTAATTTGTCCGCCCTGAATATCATAATTTGCATCGGTTATAACACCGCAATCATGCAATTTTAACGTTGAGCCGATAGGCAAATTGATTTGACCGTTTTCATTAAAATATGCAAAAACATCACCGTTTTGCGTATAAGTCGGTGCCATATTCAAAAGGTGTCCGCCAAACATATCATTAGAGCCGTAAACATACCCGAGCGGCGATATTTTATATTTCCGACTGCCGTCCGAAATTTCCGTACCTACACCAGATATACCGATAATATCTTGTTGTAAGTTCACAATTAACGACGGTTTTAACGTCCGCCCCATCAACATACCGATATTATCAAATGCATTACTGCCTTTCATAAAGCCGATAAACGACCCGTCAAAAGAAACAACTTGCCCGTTTGCAACCGCTTCCGCTTTCAAATTACCCAAATAATCAAAAACAGGACCTTTATCCGCTATCTGACCTATTTGTTTACCCTCACCATCAACAACAACACCTCTAGGTGCAATAAAACCGACCGTCTCTTTGCCTCTTACAATCTGTCCGTTCGGCACGATATAGCCCAAATATTTACCTAAATCATCTACGGCAACCGCATTGATATCAACGGCAAAACCGATAATTTCACCTGCCGTATCTGCAATTTTATCACCCGATACCCAATGCCCGATAACTTTGCCTTCGCTCAATACTTCGCCGTTATAGCTGACAAATCCCAAATATTTTCCTTTAGAATCAAAGGCATATGCCGTTTTAACAATACTGCCGATAACTTTATTATCCTTATCATAAACATATCCGTTTGCATGCACCCGACCGATAAAAGTACCGTCAAAATCTGCCACTTGTCCGCCCGGTGCCACACTACCGATAAAGTCTCCTTTAAGCGAAACAACCATTTTTGCGGAAATCAATTTCCCCTCAAGCCTATAGGTGTTATCCGTTTGTCTGTATGCATATCCGGATGTCGAAACAAAGCCGACGGTTTGCCCGTCAAAATTAATATACGCACCGTTACCTGCCAAACGTCCGACCGCTTTACCTTCATCATTATATACGATGCCGGTTGCCAATATACTGCCGATAACATGATAAAATTCATCAACGACCAATCCGCTCGGCAAAACTTTACCGGCTGTTTTGCCCGATGGTAAACGCACACTGCCGTCGGCACTCACTTTACCTAAATATTTTTGATCATTTGAAACGGCAAACCCTTGTGCCACAATACCACCGATGATATTGCCTTTAAAATTAACAATAAAGCCGTCTGCCGTAAGCTGACCTATAATTTCGTTATTAAAATTAATAGCCGTTCCGTCAGGAATCACCTTACCGATTTGTTCACCTGAAAAATCAACAGCCGTAATATCCTGTGCCTCAGCTGTAAACGAGGCAAAAAACAAACAACCGAAAATTACATAAAAACATTTATACACATAACGCATCTTAAATCAGTTCCTCCGATTTTGGGCAACTTCCTGCAAAGCATATCCCGCCACTTTTTTATCTTTATCAATAAACGAACCGTTACTCTTCAAATAACCGATATTTTCACCTTTTGCATTCATCACTTCACCTTTTTCGGTCAAATATCCCAAATATTTACCCTCACCCGACAAAACGGATGTACCGATTTTAAAGGTTCTGCCGACAATATTGTTTTGATTATCCATAGCAAGACCGCCCGATAAAACACGACCGATGACTCTGTTGTCATATGAACGCACGGATCCGTCAAAAGCAACAAAACCGAATACTTTATCATTATTTGAAATCACGATATCCCCATACAAAACTTCACCGATAACGTTTCCGTCTTCATTTAAAACCTTACCGTCTTGATAAACCTTGCCTATCTTCAAATTTCTTTTGCCGGTCACAATGCCGTTCGGCATCACCGAACCCATGGCTTTTCCGTTAAAATCTATAACCGTTCCTTTTTTTAAGATACTCAGGTTTTGATCTGTCATACCCCCCGGTAAAATCGCCGAAACAACCGAACCCAACATATTAAGAACTTCGCCTTTATCATTCATATAAGCACTGTAATTCCCGAATAAATCAACCAAGAAACTTTCTTCTCTGACTTCACCGACAACTTCGCCCGATAAATTTCTGACCAATTCATCTGCACCCGCCTGTCCGATAACGGTGCCTTGCATATCAATAACCTGTCCGCTCGCATGGACATACCCCAAATATGATCCGTCATAAGAAATTGCCGGCCCCCGTTTTAACACCGCGCCACCGTATTTTCCTTGCAAATCAAAGAACCGTCCGAGCGTATCCGTTCTACCCAAATGAACACCGAAACGATTAATAACACGACCGTCATAATCAACAAAACCTATTTCGTTTCCTTGATTATCAACAACCGTACCCAAAGGCATCGGACGAGCTAAAACACCTTCATAAAAACTCCATCCGTCGCCATGCAGCCTGTCTATCGGCGAACCGTTGTCCGCATACACATATCCGTCGGCAAACAAATGCCCCATCAAATTACCGTCTGCATCAATCATAATATTTCTCTCGGGCATCACCACACCGATAATTTGATTTTGCGCATTAACAACATACTTATATAAAACAACTTTAGCACCCGGATATTTCGGCAAATTCAAACGCCCGTCCGTATCAACGGCCCCGAGTAAATTACCCTTAAAATCAAACACATAAGCCGCACGCAGAGTCCTGCCGACATAAACGCCGCTGTCATCATAAACATCACCATCGGCGTCGGCACACCCGATTTTTCTCAATCCGCCCGCAACAACCGAACCGCTGGGGTTTAAGGTCCCGATAATCTGTCCCGAGCCGTTAATAACACGCCTGTTTTTAGCCACAAATCCGACCACATTACCGTTTTCATTTAAAACACTGCCGTCCGGATTAACACAACCGACATATTTTTTGTGCTCATTATAAACCAAACCGCTGCCGTCAACCGTACCTAGAGCATGACAAGCCAAATCAATAACCTGTCCCTTAGGCACAACGGCTCCCGCAAACGTACCGTCCAAACGATAAACACCGCCGTCCGGATAAACACGATACTCTTTACTTAATGCACCATTAACCAACACACCGGTTTTATCCAAAACACCTATTTTCGAGCAACCCCAACCCGTAATAAAGCCGCCTTCAACGGCACGCCCTATAATTTTAGAACCGTTTGTATCTTTAATCAACCTGCTTGGCAACAAACGACCGATAACCTGACCGCGACCGCTCATCACTTCCCCTGTCGAAGAAATATTTCCGAGAATTTCGCCCGAAGGTGTCACACCGATTAATTCCACATTAACGACCGAACCTTTTTTAATCACCTCGGTCATAATCACATTACCATTCTTATCCACTCTGCCGACAACCTTACCCTCAGCGTTAACGACTTCACCTTTAGAATTAACATATCCGACAATATTTCCGTTTGCATCGGTTATAAAGTTTGTGGCCTCACCGGCTTGCCCGATTAAATTACCGTTTGAATCAACAATACTGCCGTCAGAAAGCATTTGCCCGATTGTATTTCCGTTAAAGTCCACAACATTGCCGTTTTCATCAACATAACCTATCACATTGCCTTGAGCATCATAGGCAACTCTGGCTTTTTTCACATTGGTACTGGCTCTTTTGCCGATAACATTGCCTTTGGCATCAACAACCGTTCCGTCTGCCTGCACTTTGCCGATAACGTTGCCTTTAAAATCTCGTACATTGCCGTTTTCATCAACAAAACCTATAGCTCTGCCGTTTTCATCATAAACAACATCCGACGGCAACCGACCTATCATATTGCCCTTATCATCCACCACGGCAAACTTTTGTTCCTGACGACCGATATCACGCCCCTTAAAGTCACGTACTTTACCGTCTTTATCAACAAATCCGATAACCTTGCCGCTTTCATCATAGGCCATATTTTGCGGTGCATACCCGATAACCTTACCTTTTGAATCAACAACCGTTCCGTCTGCCTGAACTTTACCGATAACGTTGCCTTTGGCATCAACAACATTACCGTCTTTACCGACAAAACCTATCACATTACCGTTTTCATCATAGACAACCTGCTTGGCGGCACGCCCGATAACATTACCGCTTGCATCAACAACGCTGCCGTCTGGGCGTACTTTACCGATAACGTTGCCTTTGGCATCAACAACATTGCCGTCTTTGCCCACAAAACCTATCACATTACCGTTTTCATCATAAACAACTTCTTCTGCCGTCCGCCCGATGACCTTACCGCTTGCATCAACAACGCTGCCGTCGGGACGTACTTTACCGATAACATTGCCTTTCATATCAACAACATTACCGTCTTTGCCGACAAAGCCTATCACATTACCGTTTTCGTCATAGACCACTTCTTCGGCAGCCCGCCCGATAACATTACCGCTTGCATCAACAACCGTTCCGTCTGCCTGCACTTTACCTATAACATTGCCTTTTGCGTCAACAACATTACCGTTATCATCGACATAGCCGATAACGTTACCGCTTGCATCATAAACAACTTTCGGCGCCATACGTCCGATGGTCTTGCCGTTTTCATCAAACAACACTTTATTATCTGCCACCGTACCGATTTTTTTGCCTTTTAAGTCATACACGTTACCGTTATCATCGGCAAATCCGATAACCTTACCGTTTTCATCATATATCGGATTGTTGCCCGTTCGACCGATTGTATTACCTTGCGAATCAACCACACGCCCGTCAGAAAGCATTTTGCCGACAATATTGCCTTTATCGTCAATCACATTACCGTTATCATCAACATAACCGATAACATTGCCGTTTTCATCATACGCATACTGTTTTTCGTTGCCTATTGAACCGACAACACGTTCTTCAACCCCGAACACATTACCGTTTTCATCAACATAACCGACAACATTGCCGTTCTCATCAATAATCGAATTATCCGGCAAAACAACACCCAAAGCATTGCCGTCATTATCCACAACGGTCTTACCTGCTTTACCGACATGCCCGACAACATTGCCGTTCAAATCCACGACTTCACCGTTTTCATTTAAGCGCCCGATAACATTACCGTTTTCATCAACAACCGTGCCATCGTTCATCACACGACCGATAATATTGCCGCTCTCATCAAAAACCAAACCCGCATCAACGGCCTTACCGATAACATTTCCTTTAGCATCAACAACCGTACCGTCAGAAAGCATTTTACCTATTGCATTACCCTGCGAATCAAAAGCCGTTCCGTCTGCACCGACAAAACCTATAACGTTGCCGTTGTCATCATAAATCAGTTGCTTATTACCGGCCACACCGATAATATTTCCGTCATTGTCAACAATCAGTCCGTCCGCATTAACACGTCCGACAACTTCACCTTTATCATTATAAACGTACCCGTCATCATCAATATAGCCGATAGCTTCGCCGTTCGGACCGTATGCCACTCTTGTTTTTGAAGAATCCGCGGCTTTATTATCCAAAAAATTAGATCCTGTTGTTTCGCAAAAATTACAATCTTCTTTGGTCACTGCATTGCCGTCAACAGGCACTTTTTGCGCTTTGGCGTTTTGTGCGCTTAAATTTGATTCATACCACGATACAATAAAATTATTTTGCACATTGCCGGCCACAACCGGTGCCCAACTCATCACGACATTACATGTCTGATTGCCTCTTAAATCAACACCTGTACAATTATTCTGCTTAATTTCAAAGCCATCAAACGGCGGTTCGGCCAATTTAACCGACACAACGTGAATTGAAGCTTTCCCGTTTGTTCCGATGGTCAATACATTTTTTGCCTCCGTACCAAGCACCACCTGTCCC
>JAGCOI010000200.1 GCA_017645485.1 Alphaproteobacteria bacterium
ATATCCGACATAATTTCCGAACGTTTTTCCGATAGCACTTCCTGCAATGTAATACGTCCCAAAACATTACGTACCGATGAATTGACAATTTCTTCCAGTTTGCTTTGTGCCTGAAATTCGGTGCGCACCGTTTGATAAAATTTGAGCGGATCAACAATCTGATAACGCGTAAAGCTGTCCACATCCAAACGCTTTTTATCGCCTAAAACGATTTCTTGCGCCGGCGGATCCAAATTAAGCAATCTTGTGTCATAATAGACCACATTTTGAATAAACGGAATCTTTATTTTAAGCCCGGGCTCCTGTATCACACGCACCGGCTCGCCAAATTGCAACACAATCGCCTGTTCATACTGTTTAACAACATAAAAAGCACTGCTTGCCGTTATCACAATCAACACAATAAGTGCAATCATATATTTCATTTTGTTTATCATCATTTGTTTTCTCCCGCTTTAAGAGGTAAAACAGGTAACACGTTAGCCCCTTTTGCCGACGGATCGATTAACGTTGTACCGCTTTTCGACAACACTTCTTCCATCATTTCCAAATAGAGTCTCGTCGATGTCACTTTTTTGCCTTGTTTATAGGCCTTATAAACCGACTGAAAGCGTTCTGCATCACCTTTTGCCTTATTAATAACCGCTTCTTTATAAGCTTCAGCCTCCTGCACGCGCTTAACCGCCTCACCTTTTGCTTTCGGTAAAATTTCATTGCGATAAGCCTCTGCCTCGTTTTTAAAGCGCTCTTGATCGGCTTTGGCACGTTGCACTTCATTAAACGCATCAACAACCTGTTTCGGCGGATCTGCCTTTTGCAACTTAACACGCACAATCACAATACCTGCACCGAAATCATCCATCAATTTTTGAAGTTCGGCTTTGGTTTCTGCCTCAACTTTTCCTCTGTCACCTGTAATAATCGGCTGCATTTCGCTTTGACCGACAATTTCACGCAAAACGGATTGTGCTGCAACACGAACGGTCACATCCGGACTACGCACATTAAATAAATAATCTTTGGCATTTTTAATTTTCCACACAACCGTTAAATTTATATCCACAATATTTTCATCACCGGTTAACATATGGCTTTCCGTAAATGAATTCAGGGCAACACTTGAATGATTGTTTGTCATATATTTGTTTTGAGATGTTGCTTCCGTCACCCCTAAATTAATACTGCGCTCTTGCGTTACATTTACTTTCATCACTTCTTCTATCGGATACGGCAAGTGGTAATGCAACCCGGCATCATATGTCCCCACATATTTTCCAAACCTTAAAACAACGCCCTGTTCGCTCGGCTGCACCTGATAAAATCCGGAACCGAGCCATAAAAGAATGAGCGCACCGAGCAACAGCTTAAAATGAATTTTAAAATCATTTTTCGTACCATTGATTTTGGCAACCTTAAAAGGCGAAACAATTTTCATTTTTGCCGATCCGCCGTCTTCAGGCAGCTCGGGCGGTATATCTTCTTCCCACGGATTATTCTTCTTTGCCATTGTTATATTCCTAAAATAAAAAATTCTGTTGACCTTCAACAAAAATAATATAAATATATTCTAAAAACAACGGCGCACTGCCTGATATCCACATCACTGATAGGGAAAAAAATGCCAAACATTCAACAAATCGCCCAAAAGTATTTTGAAAAGCAACATATTGCAAATATTCAAAACTTAAACGGCCACATTATTGTCACTTTAATGGATGCACCTGAAAATTCTCAAACGGCAGATGCTTTGAAACAAGAGTTGTTAAGCCATCAAGAAGTTCAAAAAGCAACAATCATTTTTACACGCAAAAAAATACCTGCTCAAACTGCGGAACTTCAAAAATGGAACTTAAAAAACATCAAGCACATTATAGGCGTTGCCTCAGGCAAAGGCGGTGTCGGAAAATCGACCACAGCCGTTAATCTTGCTTTGGCTTTGGCAAATCTCGGGCAAAAAACGGCCGTTTTTGATGCGGATATCTACGGACCGTCATTACCGACCATGCTTTCTTTTGAAAACACGCCGCCCGTTTCTTATGATGGTAAAACTTTTGAACCGTTTGAAAACTTCGGTGTTAAAGCCATGTCTATCGGCTCACTCATAGAACGCGACACACCTTTAATTTGGCGCGGAGCAAAAGCCTGTGGCGCCATTGAACAAATGATGAGTGAAACAAATTGGGGCGATATTGATATTATGGTTATTGATATGCCGCCCGGCACGGGTGATATTCAAATCACACTTTCACAACACCTAAATCTTGATGGCATTGCCATTGTTTCCACGCCTCAGGATGTGGCTTTAATAGATGCCGTTAAAGGCGTTAATATGTTTGAACAAATTCACACCCCTATCCTCGGCATTATTCAAAACATGAGTTACTATATCTGCCCGCATTGCGGCGAAAAAACTTATATTTTCGGGCAAAACGGTGCTAAAAACACCGCAAATCAAATGGGCATTAAATTTTTAGGCGATATTCCGCTTGACATATCCGTGCGCCAAAATGCCGATAACGGCACGCCGATTGTGGCTGCCGAACCTGACAGTCCGCTTACAAAAGCCTATGAAGATATCGCAACAAAAATTTTGGAAATGCTCAAAAAATAAAAAAAGGCCGTTCTGTTGCTGGGTGGCCCAAACCTCACTTTGAAAAAACCAAATTTCAAAGAATTTTATTTTGTTGCATGTGCCTAAATTAAGCAGCTAAAGCAACAGGTGCAAAATTATCATTTGCGTTTATTTAATTTGAACCGATAACGGTGGTATCTCACCGAACACAGCATACCATCTTTACTGCACACTGTCTAACCTGTTTCACCCCCTTAAAAATATTGGTGGAGGTGCCGAGTACTGCCCTCGGGTCCAACATGCCTATTTCACAGCGCCTCTGGTGTCATAGTCGGAAAAACCGACATATTCTATATAGCCGATTTTTAAATAAAAATCAATATAAAAATCGGTATATAGATATGCTGAAAAAAACAATATTTTTTAATTACAACGCGTTTCTTCGCTTGTTACTTCTGCCGTAAAGGTCAGCTTTTGAGTAGCATCTCCTTTAAGCTCTACACGCCACTGGTAAAAGCGCCCGCTTTTATCAGACACGGAGCCTTTCAAACTTTCATTGATAATGGTTGTTTTTGGGTTCATATATTGTTTGAAAACAATTACGGTTTCCTTATTTCCGCCGTTCTTAAATTCAACCGTGGCATCATAGGCTTTCACCACCTGATAACGCGGACAGTTACCTGTATAAGTCGTTAAAATATTTTCTTTCACATTGCGAACTTTTTCAATTTTCCCATTCACAAAAACATCAAACATCTTACCGAGTTCCAATTCCAATTTTTCGCCTTTGGCTGTCTGCCCGATGGAATTTTCGCCGATAAATTGCAAATTACCATGCGAATCATTTTCATAAAAACGCATAACACCTTTCGGCAATGGCACACCCAAATTTGCTTCTTCCTCGTTTTGCAAAATATAATAAATGGAGGGATGTACTTTTTCAAAATCGGAAGCATAATCCCCGCTTAAAGACAAACCGGAGTTAAGTCTCCCTTCTTTTTCATAGCGCACATCATTTTTTTCAATCAAAGCCATTTGTTTGGTTTGATTGTTTTGAATATCGGTACGATTATCCAACGTATAAAGCTGATAGGCACTGAAACTTTCCGGTGCAACATTGGCGCCTTCGGTCATTACAGCATCTGCACTGTATGCCATCGCTTTCATCACCATACCGTTACGGTGCCCCCTCGGATATTCCGGCGTTTCATGCACATCACCCGCAATCAATTGAACTTTTGCATTATCATACGACACGCCCGAATTGTTGGTAATGCTTACCCACCCGGTCAAATCAAGCGTTTTATCGTCTTTCACACCGGCAACATAATCCGTTTTCCATGAAATGCCCTTTGTTAAATAGGCAAGCATCATATCTTTCAATGCTGCCTGAACACTTGAAATCTTAGCGGCCAACGTCGGTTTTTGATTCAAATCGGCCGGTAATTTATCAAACACAATACGCCCGTCAAAATTTGTTTCTATGCCGTAATCAAACTGCAAGACAGGCTCTCCCCCCTGATAACTGATGAGTTTTGCCTTGTCAAAAATCTGCTCGCCCGTTGCCTTATTTATCCGAACGGTTTGAACCGTTTTACCAACTGATTTTTCAGTAATATTATAAGGCGTCAGCAAAGCGTAATCATAATTTTGTTCCAAAACATTGATATTATCCCCTAAAATAAGCACACTTTCAGGCTTTAATTGCGTGGCAACACCTTCAAAAGCCACCTCGTTAATACCTTTTTTCAAATCAACCCGACGTTGATCTCTGACCAATGCCAAATCATTGTTATAGATTGAAATGGAAATGTCTTCCGAAGCCGGCTTTTCGATTTGCTCAGCACATACATTAAAAGCACACAACGTTGCCACAAACATTACAAATGATTTCATATTCATATGCTATATCCTTATAAAATATAAATAAAAAATCCGCATGAAATATCATGCGGAAACTTTGGTATTACTCTTCCTCATACCCGATGGCTTGCGACACAATCGCTCGCTCATCCTCAGGCAAATTAAGTGCTTTGGCTACAGCCTCTTTATCAAACAGAGCTCTAACCACACACCCCAATTCGTTTGTTGCAGCATACAACTCCACATTTTGATAAGCCGAACCTGCATGCATAATGGCATAATCATTATCGGCTTTTGAACCGGTATAAATCAAAACAACAGGCACATTTGCCATAAAAGGCTGACTTTGAAACATATCAAGCAGACTGTTATCCAAAACTTTGGTTAAAGTATTTGCCTCACCGTCATATAAAAAAGTACCTTCGCTGTCGGTCACATAAACAGATAAATCTTTTAAGTTTCGTGCCGTCGGAATCGTACGGCGACCATCCTCACGGTTTGCCCCGTAAGCCACCCATAAAATATTGCTCAGCATTTGCTGATCAATCGGCTTTGTGGAATAGCTGCGCACGGAATGTCTTTCTTTTAAGGCTTGATAAAGTGTTGCTCCGTTATCAATCTGCGGTGTAGGCAAATTAATCGTTTCTGCCGTTGCCACAGAACTCATCAACCCGAACGCTGCCGATAAAATCATGATTTTTTTCATAATGCCCTCTCTTTTTAAATGTTGAAACACTTCTCAATATAATCCAGAAAATCCGTTTTCATAAGATTTAACTGAAATATATAAACAAAAAATTTTAGAAGTCATCTTCTTTAATACGTTCAATATCTGCACCGACGGCTTTTAATTTTTCTTCCAATTTTTCATAGCCGCGGTCTAAGTGATACACTCTGTTAACAATCGTTTCACCGTCAGCCGCGAGCCCAGCCAAAACAAGTGCGAACGATGCTCTTAAATCTGTTGCCATCACAGGGGCACCCGACAATTTTTTAACACCGCGTACAATCGCCGAAGCATGTCCGTGTACATTGATATTTGCGCCCATACGCATCAATTCCGGCACATGCATAAAACGATTTTCCCAAATATTCTCTGTTACCATTGAAGCTCCGGGCACAACGGTCATCAACGCCATAAACTGTGCCTGTAAATCGGTTGGAAAACCGGGATAATAATCCGTCATAATATCTTGCCCCTGCATATCCGCATTACGCGCATCAACCACAATACTATGCTGTTTTTCCGTTATTTTAATATCCATCGCACGTAAAATATTCAGCGGTGTTGTCAAATGTTCGGCAAGTGCGTTAACCAATTCGATTTTACCCTTTGTTATCGCAGCCGCAATTGCATAAGAACCCGCTTCAATACGATCAGGTAAAACATTGTGTTCTGCCCCTTTAAGTGATTTAACACCTTCAATCGTCAGTTGAGATGTATTTTTACCCTCAATTTGAGCACCCATTTTGGTAAGTAAATCTATCAAATCCGCAATTTCCGGTTCTTTGGCCGCATTTTCGATAACGGTTTCGCCTTTGGCCAAAACAGCTGCCATTAAAATATTGCAGGTTGCACCGACAGATGCTTTCGGAAAAATGATATGTGCTCCTTTTAATCCTTTCGGGGCATCCGCAACCACATATCCGTTTTTAATTTCGATGTGAGCACCCATTTCTTCCAGTGAATTCAAGTGTATATCCATCGGCCTTGCCCCAATGGCGCACCCGCCCGGAAGCGAGAGCTCCACGTGCCCTTCACGCGTCAAAATCGGTCCTAAAACATAATAAGATGCCCTCATTTTACGCACATAATCATAAGGCGCCACCAAACTTTTGAATTTTTTGGTTTGGTAAGTATATGTTTTAGATGTGTAACTACCCTTTGTTTCTTCCGTTTCTTCAATATCCGTTCCGAGTTCCACAAGAAGTTTATTCAATGAGCTAATATCCGACAGGCGGGGCATGTTTGTA
>JAGCOI010000201.1 GCA_017645485.1 Alphaproteobacteria bacterium
CGACGGCAGATTCGTTATCATAAAGAGTGAGGCGATAATATAAATCCTGCTTGCCTTTGCGATATTTTGAAGATAATTCAATACGGTTGCTGTCGGGGATTTGTTTTAAGGTGTAACCTTTGGCAATAAAGTCTTCATTTAAGACCTTAAACGACAAACCGTTTTTAGGCGTTGATAAATAAACACGCACGGGACCGCCGGCAGCCTTGAAAGAAATATGTGCATCAACAATCCAAATATCCGTTGTTTTTTTTGGTTGAAGGGCAAAACCCCAGTATTTAACTTTGTAGTATGCCGTGTAAGCGGTTATACCGCAAGAGATGAAGAGCAGAAAAAATAAAATGCGGCGGATGGTAAAAAACTGCTTCATTTAAAACCTCTTATTTTAATGTGTGCGAAACGGACGTATCAACAATAAAGCGCCCGCTGATTAAACTGCGACCGATTAAACCCTGAAATTCAAAATCACCACGCTCGGCAAGCGTGAACGGTGTTTTAATTTTTTGACCGGCTATTTTAATATCCATCATCACTTTCAGGCGATGTTCTTCTTTTTGAATACGTTTAATTTTAACGCGTTTTAAGATGCGTTTTTCAAAATGATATGTTTCTTGAGAACGGTCATTGACAATATCAAAAGACACCCATTTTTTGCCGTCACGCTCAAAGCGTTTGAGGTTTTCAACATCAATCGATGATGTTTCGGCGCCCGTATCAACGCGCGCATAAAAAGCTGACTTCATCGGCAAAATATAAAAAGGCTCTATGGCGCCGATAATATTTGTCGGGCGTGTTTCTTCGGTCTTTTGTTCAACAACTTTCGGCTCCGGTTGCGTTTTTTGAGATTGCGGAACGATGGCCGGTACAATAACCGGTTTTTTTTCGGCAGCGCAGGCAGATAATAACGCAAAAAGAACAAATATTGCGAAATGTTTCATATTAAGGTAACCTTATATTTAATTTGTTATATTCTTACATATATTTTGTGCGTTTGTGAAAGAAAAAACAAAACAATAAACAAGAATGTTTGATGTTTAAAATAACAGACGTCAATATATTTTGATAAAAAAGTATTTTAAAAGGCTATTTGAAGTCTATTTCATCTAAAACAGCTTCAAAAGGTGTGTTTTGAGGAGCTGCAATGTAAGCGCCTGCCTTAATGTCGGGCTCTATGCCGCGGAGGTAAAATTGGCGCAATCTGATGTATTTATGGCCGTCTGAAGAATAAAAACAAATAAAATCATTACCTTTGCGCTCAAGTTTATAAAAAATTTCTTCAGGTGCCGTTGAGATGAGTGCGCCCGCCCAATCGGAATAACCGCCGATGGTTACGCATGTGCCGATTTCGGGTGTGTTTTTGTTTTTGGACATTAAAGCGGATTTAAACCAATTTCTTTCATCAACACGCGCCATAATGCCGCATTGATTGAAATTTTCATAAGACGTAAACTGCCATTTGACAATTAAAGTAAAGTCGCCTTTAAGCGTTTTATAGAAAAAATGCGCATTATCTTTTTTTATTTGATGATGCAATGACTGCCAGAAATCCGTTTGAGGTTTGGCTATGATTTTAACGTTTTTTTCCTCAAACGTGACGTTTGCGGGTTCGTTATACCATTGAAAATCTGCCAAACTCTCAAGTCTCATTAAAAATTCCTTTGCGGTGTATCACCCATTTCGGATAACACCTGTTCAAGTATTTTGTTTTTTTCACGCGGTGCAACGATTTTTAAGATAATAATTTCGTCGCCGATACCGGTTTTGGCATTAATGCCTTTGCCTTTTAAGCGCAATTTTTCACCGCTTGACGAATAAGGCGGAATCGTGATTTTAACTTTGCCGGTTAAGGTCGGTACCATGACTTTGGCGCCTAAAACGGCTTCTTTGATTGAAACGGGTAAGTCAAGCAAAATGTTTAAGCCGTCCCTTCTGAAATAAGGGTGGTCGGTTACGTGAATTTTAATAAGCGCATCACCGTTTTGACCGCCGGTGCGACTTGGATTCCCCATGCCTTTGAGGCGCAGGGTTTGACCGTCTTCAAAGCCGGCCGGAATTTTAATGTTTACATCCGTGGAATTTATATTAACCTTTTTTTCGGCACCTTTGGCAACATCTAAAAAATTAACATCCAAAGTGTAAGAAACATCTTGCCCTTTAGATGAAGAATAACCGTAAGAATCGCTATTTGAACGCGATTGCCGACGCGAAGCGCCGCCAAATGCACTCATGATATCATCACCGAAAATAGATGAAAAATCAAAACCGCCGCCCGAAAAAGGATTTTCGGCAGATGAATAAGTTTTGTAAGAGCCGCCCGAAAAAGGATTTTCGCCTGAAAATCCGGCACCGAATCCGGTGGGTTTGCCCTGATCGTCTATTTCGTTATTATCGTATTTTTTTCGTTTTTCTTTGTCGCCTAAAATTTCGTATGCCGAAGAGACTTCTTTGAACTTTTCGGCTGCCGTTTTATCGTCTTTATTTA
>JAGCOI010000202.1 GCA_017645485.1 Alphaproteobacteria bacterium
AAAGCAAAAAAATAATCACAGCCTTAAAACACTTTTTAAAAATTTTCAATGCCGTCTCCTGTTTAAAAATCTACCCGCGCAAGGTACATGTTACTCTTTTTGCAAAAATAATCCATAAAAAAAAGTATTTTATCTTATAAAAGTTTGTTTAAGGTTTTGATATCGGTTTAAGAATAAAGCGGCGGAATCGGTGTCTGTCTTTGTTTTTCAGATATCCGTTTCTTTTTTACCGCTTTCTTAAATGCTTTCTTAAACCCTTTCAAATCAAAATATTTTTCTTTATTCTCGGCATAAAGCATATTTGACAGCTCGTCCAAATGCTTTCTTAAATCCGCATCATCAAAAATATTTGCCACATCACGTAAATTAGAAACAACCTTGTCCGGATAGTGCGTTTTAGTCCATAAAATAAGCTTATCCCTCAGAGACCTGAAATCATTTTTTTTGTTTTTCGAAAAAATATCTTTTTCACTGATGGTGCGGGCTTTTTTAATTTCGTTTTTTTTAGGTTTTAGCAACATATAGCAAAAAAACATACCAAGCAAAAATGCCGCCGTTGTAAACAAATATTGATTAAGTTCGGATTTATCAATTGCCTCGTTTTTTACATTTTCTTTTTGTTCGGGCAATGCTTTCATATCCTCTTTGGATTCTTTTAAATACAGATTCGGCTTAACAATGAGCGTTTGTTCATCTAAAACAGCCTCTTTTATTTGTCCCGTTTTAACATCAAACCAATTAACTTTCATTTTCGGAAATGTTATCATACCGGCTTTTTGAGGAATATATACATCCGATATTTTCAGTTCTCCGATAACATTCGAACCGTCTGTACTTGTTTCCGTAACGGGTTGTTCTTCATATTTTTTCAAATCATTATTTGAAAATGTTTCGGGTTCGGGCAATTGTTTACCGCTCAAACCGACGGCTTTCAAAACAATTTGCCGCTTAAAAACATCACCCACATGCAAAGTCGGCAACAAATCAACAAAAGAGGCACTCAATGATACATCATCGGCAGGCATCCACCATTCGGATGTATATTCTTTGGGCACCGGCAATATATTTATTTGCTTTGTCTCTGATGTTATTGTCAAAGGCTCCTGCACACCGAACACAGACGGCATCTTTATATTAAAAAATCCGCCATGAAAGAAAGAATCCATATCCGGTTTTTCATACAAAAAACCCTGAAGATGCGCTGTCGGCAAATCCAACATACCGCTTTTTTGCGCAAACAAAGCATAAGAAAACGTTATCATTCGCTTACCGTCCGAAGTTCTCTGTGTTTTCGGTTTGCCGATTTGCGTTATGATAAAATCCTCCGTATTATCAAACGAAAGCCCCTCAATTTGCACTTGCCCGTCATCAACAAAGCGCACGGCATAATTGATTTGCTGCTGAATAAAAGGTGCTTTTTTCGGGCTTAACACTTGTGTTTCCAGTTTATATAAAGGCTCTGATGTTTGGTAATCTTGTTTTTCATTTTGCACCGTCCCGTCCGTTACGGTTATTTCAACCGGATTTGTTTTTTGAGCTCCCACGCTGATAGGTTCAATAATGATTTTTCCTTTTTTCAGCGGCAACAACGTAAACTGCCATGTTATTTCGTTTGTAACCTGTCCGTTGTAAATATAGGTTTGGTTTGAAACAGATGTTGATGTCACATTAAACAAATTTTTTAAAACGCTTAAATCGGGACGAACAGAAATATCTTCATCTGATGTTATACTTAAAACAAGTTTTTCACCGACACCGATAACATCACCATTCACACTTGCCGTTATTTTTGCGAATGCCGCATTGCAAAACAAAATCAAGCTTAAAAAAAAGTACCCTACCCGTTTTTTCATTTTACTTTTTATACCTCTGTTTTAAATATTCTTCTCTGATAAAAGCTTTAAGCAACCCGCCGACATCTTCTTTAATCGTTCTGAATTTTTGTTCACGAGCCTGAACGGTTTCATCATACTCCGGTGCCTGTTGTTCTTTGGCAGCCATAGCCGGTGCCTGTTGCTCATCTTGTTGTTTATCATTTTCTAAATCTTGATTGTCCTCGCTTTCTCCGTCAGACGATTCTTCGGGATTATCATCTTCATCACTTTGCGCCGATTCTGATTGTTCCTGTTGCTCGTTTTGTTCATTGTTGTTATTTTGATTTTCTTCAGCTGACTGTTGCTGTTCCTGCTCCTTTTGCTCCGACCCCGAATTATTTTGTTCATTTTGCTCGTTTTGCTGATTTTGGTTTTGTTTTTGCTGCTGTGATTTTTGCGATTGTGCGGAAGACGGATTTTCTTTTTTAAAGCTTTTCAAATATTCCAAATTAAATTTCGCATCTGCATGATCCGGCTGTTTTTCCAAAACTTTCTCATAGGTTTTAATGGCCTCGTCTATTTGCCCGTTTTGAGCCAACGCATTACCCATATTATACATTGAGGTTACATCTTCTTTGTTTTTCAACAACTCAATAGCCGCCGGATAATTCTTAGCTTTATAATATGAAGAAGCTTTCCAATCCGCCTGATCAAATTTTTCGGCCGCTTTGGCATATTCTTTACTCGAAAACAATAACGCACCTTCCTGATTATCATTAAACAAAAAACCGGCCTCGGCATTATTAAAAATAAGCAAACATAATATAATTATCAACAAGCCCCTTCGAAAACAGGCAAGCAGACAAATCATCGCCATAAACACAAACCAAATACCGTCATCTTCAAACAACACTTGCGTTTTAGGTTCATTTTCGCTTACATCTTGTCCGCCGGCATTTATAAATTGAATCAAATTTTGAGAAGAAGTATAATGAGATCCGAAATAAACACCTTCTCCCGTCTGTGCCAACTTTTCAAGTTTTGAAACTTGTCTGAAAGCCAATCCGTAAACGCTCACACGATAACCTTTTGATGCCGCTTTTTCCGCCTCTTTGAGCGCTTTGTCAAAATCAAGCGGCACATCGGCCGTAAACACCAAAATATTTCCTTTTTCAAATCCGTTTTGAGAAAGTCTCGAAACAGCCAATTCCAAAGCCCTGTCCAATTTGTCGCCGTCAACAGGCATAATATCCGTTTGAACGGCACCGAGCAGATTGATTATAATATTTGAATCATACGACAACGGACTGATTAAAAACGGCTCATATGTATAAACAATCAATCCCGTCGGTGCCGCACTTGTTTTACGCAAAACATTCGTAATTTCGATTTTAGCACGCGCCAAGCGTGTCAATTGATGTTCAAGTTTATGCATATTACTCGAAACATTTAACACAATCATCAGCGGATTTTCTTTAACAATCATCGGTTTTTCCGTTTGTCTGAAACTCGGACCGGCCAACGCAATCACAGCACTTAAAAATCCGCATACAATCCAAAAATTTGTTCTGTGCTTTTTTTGCTTTTCGTTTGAATTCGTTAAGTAATTAAACAGCACCTTATCACATACTTTTTCCCAGGCATTTTTATATTGTCCGCTTTTTTTTGCTAAAAAATAAACAACAACCACCAACGGCAATAAATATAAAAAGTCCGGTCTCAAAAATTGAAACTGCGTCAAAAAGTTCATTGTTCTTTCCCCTTAAACAAATTCGGCAAAAGAAAAACAAAACCCAAACACAAAGCTATCAGTACGAAAATGTAATATAATTCGGTTTTGGGATATAAAAAATAATCCTCAAAATTTTGTTCTTCCAACGCATCAATTTTTTTGTAAACATCAACCAGTTCTTTAAGGGTTGTCACCTTAAAATAACGACCTTTTGTCGCGCTCGCAAGTTCTTTAAGCGCCTGTTCATCCAAACCGCTGTTTTGAATACCGAAAAAGGCATCAACAAGCGACATTTGCGGTGAACCGACACCGATTGTATATACTTTAACACCTTCGCCTTTTGCAAGTTCAATTGCTTCGGCAACACTCATTTTACCGTCATTGTTTTCGCCGTCCGTCAACAATATGATAACCTGATTGTCTTTATCCGTTTTGGTACCTCTCAGTGTTTTCAACGCAAGTGCCAGCGCATCACCAATAGCCGTACTTTGTCCTGCCATACCCGCTTTCATTGTGTCTAAAATATCAATTACTGCTTGTTTATCAAATGTAATCGGTGCTTGCAGATAGGCGCGCGTACCAAACAAAATCAGCCCGAGCCTGTCATTTGCGCGATTTTTCACAAAATCCGAAACAACGGCACGCACGGCCTCCATGCGCGATAATCTGCGATGATTATATTCAAAATCTTCTTCAAGCATAGATGTTGAAATATCCGTCACAAGCAAAATATCACGACCTTTATTGTTTAACCGCTCCGGCTCCCCTGTTTTAACCGGTTGCATAAGCGCCAAAACAATAAACACAAAACAACTCATCAATGCTAAAAAGGTTTTATCAAAATATTTGCCTTTTTCAAAAACATTAAAGTTTGATTTCATTTGCCCGATATTTTTTATATCTTTGATAAACGGAACTTTCAGCGCTTTATCTTTTTGGCGCGACGCTTTTGTTTTTATCATTCTGATAAAAAAAGGCACAACAAGAAGCAATGCAAAATACGGATATTCGAACGTTATCATAAATTTGTCTCCACCCATTGTTTTGCAAAATTTTTAACAAACATAAAATCTTGTTGATTTACCTCATTTGTAGCTGGCGCATACGGCGCATTTATCAACAGTGTCATTTGTGCATCGGAAAGTTTTGCGCCACCTGTTTTATTTAAAAAAGATGCCCAGTCTGCCCCATACAAAGCCACGGCTTTTTTATGCCTTATTTTGCAAATACGACGCAACAACTCCGAAATCCGACAAACATTTTCCATATTCGCCGTTGTTAAATCGGCCAGCAAATCAAATGCATATTTTTTTTTGCCTTTAAGATACTTATAGCGTAAATAAGGAATAAGA
>JAGCOI010000203.1 GCA_017645485.1 Alphaproteobacteria bacterium
GAAGATGTAAAACCTGAAGTCAAAGAGGAAAATTCCGACGTGGCCGAAGATGCAAAACCTGAGGCTAAGAAAGAGGATTTTGCTATTACCCCAAAGGTAATAGCCGAGGTCAAAGAGTTGTTACTCGTCGGACACTCCGCAGAGGAAAGAGTTGAAGCCTATATGGCTAACATACCCGAATATGAGAATCTCATATACTATGCGTGGGATGTTCCTGAACTTTTGGATGAGGCTTTTGCTTTTTGGGATGATGTTTTGAACTGCCCGGAAGCACTATATACGGGAAATTCAGTCATCCGTATATTGGTCGGTCGAAGGCCGAAAGAGCAGTTGCTTCAAATTTTCCAAAATCATAGAGGCCGGTTTTTTGGCGATCCCATATTTGGATACGTCATAAAAACATTGGTCTTGGGATATTTGGAACCGGAGACAGCTCGAGCAAAGGCATGGACTGAAACTGAAACAAACATATTAAAAAATATTGTTCAGTTGTTCTAAAAAAAAGCTCCGATTTTAATCGGAGCTTTTGTTTTTTTAGTTTGATATTTTATTCTTCCGGTGTTGTCTCAGGTTCTGAAATGTCTGAAACATCTTCTGTTTCAACAACACCTTCGCCCAATAATTCCGTGCCTTCGTTGTCTTCAATATCTTCAACATCTTCTTCGTCGGCATTGAGCCAAGTCACCGACACAACGCGCTCATCATCAGATGTTCTGAACAAAATCACGCCTTGTGTTTTACGACCGGCAATACGAATGTCTTCAACAGGCATACGAATAAGCTTACCGCCGTCGGTTACCATCATAATCTGATTGTTGTTTTCAATCGGGAAAGAACTGATAACTTCTTTGTTGCGCGGCGACATTTCCATATTGGCAATACCTTGTCCGCCACGCCCCGTCACACGATATTCGTAAGAAGAAGAACGTTTGCCGTAGCCCGTTACGGTAACGGTTAAGATAAATTCCTCACGTTCTTGCATCTCTTTGAATTTTTCGATAGTCAGCAAATTGAGTAAACCTGTTTGTTCAGGGCTGGTATAAACATCCGTGCCATCTTCCTGAGCCGTGCGTTTCATGGCTGCGCTGATACGCAGATATTCGTCACGCTCATCGGCATTGGCGGAAATGTGTTTTAACATAGACATTGAAATCACTTCATCTTTGCCCGATAGCTTAATACCGCGCACACCCGTTGAATTACGTCCGACAAACACACGAACATCGGTAACCGGGAAGCGGATACATTTGCCTGATTTGGCGGCCAACATCACATCATTATCTTCTGTGCAAAGAGCCACGTTAACGAGTTTATCGCCTTCATCAAGTTTCATGGCAATTTTACCGTTTGATTGAACATTGACAAAGTCCATCAAAGAGTTGCGACGAACATTACCGAATGATGTTGCAAACATAATGGAAAGATTTTTGCATTCCTCCTCGTTTTCGGGCAACTTCATAATGGTTGTAATGTTTTCGCCTTCTTCAAGCGGCAATAAGTTTACAAAAGGTTTGCCTTTTGAAGTCGGCGAACCTAAAGGCAGTTTATAAACTTTCATTTTATAAACCAAACCTTTGGAAGAGAAGAACAAAACAGGCGTGTGTGTTGAGGCAACAAACAAACGCGTCACGAAATCTTCTTCTTTGGTTGTCATGCCGGATTTGCCTTTGCCGCCGCGTTTTTGAGCCTTGTAAGCATTTAACGGAACGCGCTTGATATAACCGGCTTCTGTTACGGTAACAACCATTTCTTCCCTTTGAATAAGCGATTCAACATCTGTATCGTATTCAATATCTTCAATCGTGGTTAATCTCGGTTTGGCATATTCCGTTTTAACTTCAATAAGCTCATCTCTCATAATACCGTAAAGTTTTTCTCTGCTTGCCAGAACAGATAAAAATTCTTTAATATCTTCGCCAAGTGCGAGCAGTTCTTCGTGAATTTTATCTCTTTCCAAACCGGTCAAACGTTGCAGTTTCAAATCTAAGATGGCTTTAGCCTGATCTTCGGATAAACGATATGTGCCGTTTTCAACTTTATGATCCGGTTCGGCAATTAATTCAACCAAAGGTTCAATATCATGCGCCGGCCAACTGCGAGAGAGCAGAGCTTCTTTTGCTTCCGTCGGCGAAGGAGCCGTGCGGATAAGTTCAATAACCGGATCCAAATTTTCGACCGCAATACCGAGACCGACCAACACATGAGCCCGATCACGTGCTTTATCAAGCTTATAAATTGTGCGACGGCGGATAACTTCTTCTCTGAATTCAATGAAAGCGGCAATAATGTCTTTTAAGGTCATCATCATCGGCTTGCCGTGGTTAATGGCAAGCATATTCATACCGAAACTGGTTTGTAAAGCTGTGTATTTATAAAGCTGATTTAATACAACATCGGCCTGAAAATCTTTTTTGATTTCAATTACAACGCGCACACCTTGTCTGTCAGATTCATCTCGAATATCTGAGATGCCTTCAATACGTTTTTCTTTAACAAGTTCGGCAATACGTATCACAAGTTCTTTTTTGTTAACCTGATAAGGCACTTCATGCACAATGATGGCTTCCTTATCTTTTCTGATTTCTTCAATGGTGCATTTGGCACGCATCATAACGCTTCCGCGACCTGTTAAATAGGCTTGTTTAGCCCCCGTTTGTCCTAAAATTAAACCGCCTGTCGGAAAATCAGGTCCCGGAACGATTTGAATTAACTCATCCGGCGTAATATCGGGATTGTCAATATAAGCGCAACAAGCATCAATAACTTCGCCTAAATTATGCGGCGGCATATTGGTGGCCATACCGACGGCAATACCGTTTGTACCGTTAACCAAAATATTTGGAAAACGCGCCGGAAGAACGGTCGGTTCTTGCAATGATTCATCATAGTTCGGCATAAAATCAACCGTGTCAAACTCAATATCATCAATAAGTTTTTGCGAAACTTTAGCAAGTCTTGCTTCGGTATAACGCATGGCCGCGGCACTGTCGCCATCCATCGAACCGAAGTTACCTTGGCCGTCAACAAGCGGCAGACGCATGGAAAAAGGCTGAGCCATACGAACCATGGCTTCATAAATAGAACTGTCGCCGTGCGGGTGATATTTACCCATAACATCACCGACGATACGGGCTGATTTACGATAAGGTTTGGTGCTGTCATAGCCGTTTTCATACATGCCGTACAAAATACGACGATGCACAGGTTTTAAGCCGTCTCTCACATCCGGCAAAGCACGCGAAACAATAACGCTCATGGCATAGTCTAAATAAGAACGGCGCATTTCTTCACAAATACCTGTCGGTGTTATATTTTCTGCCGTTTGGTTAACGGCAACAATTTCATTTTCTTCCATTGAGTTCTTTTCCTTTAATGATTTAGATTAATATTGGGCTCATGCTAGCAAAAAAAGGTTTTTATTTGAATTTTTTTTTGCTTTTTATACCCATAAAAATTAACCATTTTTTTCTGTACGGTCAAAAAAACGGCCTTAAAATCAATTTTTGA
>JAGCOI010000204.1 GCA_017645485.1 Alphaproteobacteria bacterium
CATGAATCAGTTTTTGATGCAAAGGTATTGTTGTTTCGATTCCATCGATAACAAACTCATCCAAAGCACGACGTAAGCGCATAATCGCCCCGCTACGCGTTTTAGCATTGATGATTAATTTGGCAATCATACTGTCATAACAAGCCGGAACGCTATATCCCGAATATATTTCGGAATCAACACGTACCCCTAAACCACCCGGTGCGTGCCATTCTTCAATAAGCCCCGGAGAGGGTGCAAAAGTATCGGGATTTTCGGCATTAATGCGACATTCAATTGCATGTCCTGAAAAAACAATATCTTCTTGTTTAAAACTAAGTTTAGCACCGCTGGCTATTCTGATTTGTTCACGAACGATATCAATATCCGTTACAGCTTCAGTTATCGGATGTTCAACCTGTAAACGCGTATTCATTTCCATAAAATAAAATTTACCGTCTTCATATAAAAACTCCAGCGTACCTGCATTTGTATATCCGATTTTTTGCATAGCCTTACGCACTGTTTTACATATTGTTTGACGTGCCGTCTCATTTAAGGCCGGTGACGGTGTTTCTTCAATCACTTTTTGATGACCGCGTTGAATAGAGCAGTCTCTTTCCCCTAAATGTACAACATTACCGAAACTGTCTGCTAAAATTTGAATTTCGATATGCCGTGGATGTGTTAAGAACTTTTCCAAATATACAGCATCACTCATAAAAGAGGCTTTGGCTTCTGCACGCGCCAAAGAATAAGCTTCCGGCAAATCTTCGGCCTTCATGGCAATCTTCATACCTTTACCACCACCGCCGTTTTTAGCTTTTACAATAACCGGAAAACCGATTTTTTTGGCCCAAATATAAGCTTCGTCCAACGTTTTTAATTCGGGAGATCCCTCTGCCACAGGCATACCGGCCTTCTGTGCTGCAGCTCTGGCCGCAATTTTATCTCCCATCAATCTCATTTGCGCCGAAGTCGGACCAACAAAAGCAATACCATGACGTTCCACCATCTCGGCAAAATCGGCATTTTCCGATAAAAAACCGTAACCCGGATGAATGGCATCAGCCCCTGTAATAACGGCTGCTGAAATAATAGCAGGTTTATTTAAATAAGATTCGCTTGCTTTGGCCGGACCTATACAAACCGCCTCATCAGCCATACGTACATGCATGGCATTGGCATCTGCCTCCGAATGCACAGCCACCGTTTTAATGCCCATCTCGCGACAGGCACGCTGGATACGCAAGGCAATTTCGCCACGATTTGCGATTAAAATTTTTTCAAACATATTCTCAAATCCACTTGTTATTCAATCACAATTAAAGGCGCACCATATTCCACAGGATCACCTGCCTCAACCAAAATTTTTGTTACACGGCCGCTTTTATGTGCTTTAACAGGGTTAAACGTTTTCATTGCTTCGATTAAACAAACCGTATCGCCCGCCGTTACATCATCTCCGACACGAACAAAATCAGGTCCTGACTGATTAGCGGCCAAATAAACAACGCCAACCATCGGCGATTTTACCGCATTCGGATCATCCCGATAATCCTGAATTAAATTTTCAACTTCTTCAGGTAATTCTTTAGCGTCTTCTTTAACGGGCTTCGGTTCTAAATTTTGCTCAACAGACACAACTTGAGGTGCAACACACACACCGTTTTGACGCGCAAGAGAAATGCGAACACTTTCATCTTCATATTCAAGTTCGGTTAAATTTGACTTATTTAAAATTTCAGCAAGCTTGCTGATGACTTTGGTATCAATCGGATTTGGCATGTTGTTCCTTTTTCTTTAGAAAAAATTAACGTTTATTTTCACTTGATTTTATAAGACAAATAAAAATGATTGTCAACAATCTTTATCCTCCATGTGCGCCAAATTAAATTTGAAAATCTCTCTTGATTTTCTTTGTAAAAATGCTTATCGTATGCCTACAATCAGAAAAGATAAGAGAGCTAACAAATGGAAACAGATGCATGACAAACAAACCGATACTCGAAATTAAAAATCTTTGCGCCAATGTTGCCGGAAAAGAAATTATCAAGAATTTCAACTTAAACATATATCCCGGAGAAATTCATACAATCATGGGGCCGAACGGTGCCGGAAAATCAACTTTATCCCACGTTTTAACAGGAAAATCCGGTTATGAGGTAACTTCCGGTCAAGTCCTTTTCAAAGGTAAAAACATGCTTGATTTAAAACCGGAAGAACGTGCCAATGAAGGATTATTTCTTATTATGCAATATCCTGTCGAAATTCCGGGGGTTTCGTTTCTTACTTTCCTCAAACACGCTATCAATGCCAAACGCAAATATACAAATCAACCCGAATTAAACACTTCGGAATTTATGAAACTTGTTCAACTGCAGGCCTTAAAACTCCATATTTCTTCCGAGATGCTGAAACGCTCCGTTAATGTAGGCTTTTCAGGCGGTGAAAAAAAGCGTATGGAAACGCTCCAGATGGCACTTTTAAACCCTGTATTGGCTATTTTAGACGAAGCCGATTCAGGACTTGATATTGATGCTCTAAAACTTGTAGCCGACGGCATCAATGATTTACATAATCAGGAAAATGCCTTATTGATTATCACGCACCATCAAGATTTACTTGAACATATCATCCCTGATTTTGTTCATGTTTTTGCCGACGGACATATTATCAAAACCGGCGACAAAAATTTGGCACTTGAACTTGAATCAAAAGGTTATACAGATTTTATCAAAGAGGCACAATGTTAGATTTATTAGCATCTATCTTATCGGAAAATACGGATATTCCGGCTCTGACTTCATTAAGGCAAAAAGGTAAAATTGCTTTTTCAAACATTTCTGATTTGAAAACAGAAGCTTATAAATACACACCTGTCTGGCAAAAACTTACAAAAGAGATGTTTGAAGAGGTGGCACCCTGCTTGCACGAAAATTGCGAGTGCCATCATCAATATTTACCCTTCAATGCTTATGAATTGCATTATTGCAACGGATGCATACACCCTCATTTTTCTTTTATGGAAGGGCTTGAAATATCCACTTTATTAACGGCTGTCACAGAACATGAAATTCAAAAATATATCAATAAATTTGACTTAGATAAATTTCCTTTTGCGGCGTTAAACACCGCACATCTTGAACAGGGTTTATTTATACGTATTTCAAAAAAATTGGATAAGCCGCTTGCATTAATTTATCACAACACAAAAAGCGGCGCTAAATATATACGTAACATCATCGTATCCGAAGCCGACAGTCATGCCGAATTAATTGAAGTATACGAAGGCTCCGATCAGCCTTATTTTATAAATATCGTTAATGAAATTTTTATTGCCCGACATGCTGTCTTAAAACATTAAAAGCGGCAAAATGAAGGCAACAACACGGCACATATTGCTTTTTCGAATGTTCAAATTAAATCCGGCGGAAAATATGAAAGCTACACATATGAGCAAGGTGCTCAAATTGCCCGAAATGAAACACATGTTTGTTTAAAAGAAGAGAATGCCGAGGCACTTGTTAACGCTGCTTATCTTCTAAAAGACTCAAGACTTACAGATACCACAACGGATATAGAGCATATTTCACCGCAAACCATGTCACAGCAACAAGTACGCGGTGTTATTGATGATAATGCACAGGGCGTTTTTCAGGGTAAAATTCATATTCATCCGAATGCACAACAAACACAAGGCTATCAATTGCATAAAGCATTGCTTTTATCGGACAATGCCCATATTGATGTGAAGCCCGAACTTGAAATTTATGCCGACGATGTTAAATGCTCTCACGGTTCCACCAGCGGAGATTTAAATCAAGACGAGCTTTTCTATTTAAGATCTCGAGGGATTGATGAGCACACTGCCCGTCAAATTTTAATATCCGCATTTTTAGATACCGTATTTAACGACATTTCAAACACTGATATTAAAGAATTTTTGACACATCTTCGTTAGTGTATTAACCTCAAAAAAAAGCTTGCAAACTTCAGCTTGCAAGCCTTTTTGACAATCTAAAATTCAAAATTATTTCAGTCTGTCGATTTCCGCCTGAATACCGGCTTCATCAATCACCTGAATTTGTGTACCGTTCAAAACAAGAGACGGAACACCGCGAACTTGGAGTTTATTAGCTAAGTCAGAAACTTCTTCAATTGTGTTTGAAACTTTTTCAGAAGCAACGTCTTCCTTAAATTTCTTCATATCCAAGCCGGCTTTTTCAGCCATATTGTTGATGATTTCTTCAGTCAATCTTGCATCAGAGCCGAGCATAACCGTGTATAATTCCAAGAATTTACCTTGTTCATTTGCAGCTAATGCAGCTTGAGCAGCATATTTTGAAATTTGAGCAACAAACGTAATCGGTTTGAACACAACTTTGATGTCAGGATTCTTTTTAATAACAGCTTCAACTGCAGGAGCCAATCTCTTGCAATAACCGCAAGAAAAGTCAAAGAATTCAACCAAAACAATCTTAGCATCTTTCGGACCGACAAACGGTGAATTTGCATTATTGTTCAATTCTTCAATATTTGCCTTAAACAAGCGGGAAGCTTCCTGTAATTGAGCTTCACGTTGAAGTTGTTCATATCTTTGCAATGCGCCGACCACAATCTCCGGATCATTTTCCAAAGCGGTACGTAATTCAGCCTTATCTAAAGCTGCAGATGTCGTAGCTGCTTTGTGAGGGCAACATCCCAAAAATACATAAATAGCCGTCGCAATGGAAACAATCAAAGCAACAACTGAAATAAATAAAGAGTTTTTCATATTTTTCCTTTCTAAAATTACGTAATTATAAAAAACAGGCTTAATTTATACTCTTTTTTCATAATTAGCAAGATAAAATATCGGCATAATAACAAAAAACAGGGAGAAATTGCAATGTTTAACATAAAGTTCACATTATTTTCCCATACTAAGGAATTAGAGCATAAAATAGATGAACTACATGATAAAATCATTGAAATATCAATGGTTTTTAAAAAAGCCGTGCATTTGTTTTTAAAAGAGCAACGAAGTGCTAATTATAAAAAACTCAGCAAAGAGATTAAACTTATTGAGCATGAAGCCGATATTTTACGTCGTGATATCGAAAGTCGCCTTTATGCGCAAAATCTTATTCCCGATTTCAGAGGAGATGTTTTGGAACTTGTTGAAAATTTAGATAAGGTTATTAATGAATTGGATGAAGTGGCCCACCAATTTTATTTGGAACAACCCGTGATTCCTGATATTTATCATGATGATTTGAAAGAACTTGTCAATCAGGTATGCGATTGTACCGAAAATCTGGCGTTTGCATCCCGTGCCTTCTTCAGAGATTTTACCGCAGTCCGTAATTATTCGAAAAAAGTATATTTTTATGAACATGAGAGCGATAAAACCACTGCTAAATTGATGGATGCTGTTTTTTCATCAAAATTGGAATTAGCACACAAATTACAACTTAAAACCTTTTTAAGCGAAGTGGCCGACGTAGCCGATTTGGCTGAAAATTGCGTAGATCAACTGTTAATTTATGTTATTAAGCGGGATATATAATTCATGGGTTTAACCTATCTGACTTTTTTATCAAGCGGTTTATTTTTGGGCTGGTCGCTCGGCGCAAATGATGTATCCAACATTTTCGGTGTTGCAGTCGGTTCAAAGATGCTTAAATTCAAAACGGCCGCTCTTATTGCTTCAATTTTTATTATATTAGGTGCCGTTTTCGGCGGATCAGGTACAACCGCAACGCTTGCCTCTTTGGGCGAAGTCAATGCCGTTGCCGGCTCTTTTATGGTGGCTTTATCTGCCGCTTTAAGTGTTTATTTTATGACAAAGACAGGCTTGACAACCTCAACCTCCCAAGCCATTGTCGGTGCCATTATCGGTTGGAACCTTTTTGCCGATAAAGCAACAAACACCTCTGCCCTTGTTAAAATTGTGTCCGGGTGGGTTTTGTGTCCTTTTTTATCGGCGCTTATGGCCATATTATTATATTTGCTTTTAAAATACGCATTCAAAAAAATGCATTTACATATGCTTATGCAGCATCAGGTTCTCAGAATAGGTCTTATTTTAGCAGGTGCATTTTGCACATATGCGTTAGGTGCAAATAATATTGCAAATGTCATGGGCGTGTTTGTTCAAACCGCTCCGTTTAATACGTTGCATATCGGCACACTACACTTTTCACCGATGCAAATTCTCTTTTTCTTAGGAGCTTTGGCTATTTCGTCCGGCATCTTCACCTATTCGCATAAAGTTATGGATACCGTCGGCAAGAACGTTATGAAAATGTCACCTTTTGTTGCACTTGTGGTTGTTTTGGCACAAGCCTGCGTTCTTTTTCTTTTTTCTTCCTCAACATTAAAAAATGCCTTAGCCTCGCTCGGATTACCGACTATTCCGCTTGTTCCGGTATCAAGCACACAAGCCGTTATCGG
>JAGCOI010000205.1 GCA_017645485.1 Alphaproteobacteria bacterium
ATAGATGATGCCGGTTAACAAACAGGCATCGAAAATAAGCACAACAGCAGGGTTTATATATGATGTGACGGCGGCGTGAGAATATAAAGAATAGCCGAGCAAGGCAGAAAAAATGACGATAACGGCCATGTTTAAGGTGCTGTATAAGTCAAAGATAATACCGCGCGTTTTCATGATTTTTTTATCGTTCTTCTTTTTACAAATTAACTGTAAAGAGTGTGTCTTATCGGCTAAAAAGTTTTTGGGCAGGTGCCAATCTTTGACAACTTCCATGTATGGACGAGACAAATCTTTCATGCTTTGAGAAACCATACCCCTGTCTGAGATACGAATGGGCGGTAAATTAAAATACAACGCATATTTTTTCCAAAGAGAACGAATATGTTTCGGGTTTGTGGAAATATAAAGAGGAACGATTTTTGTGCAATCAGTATGATACAGTTCGATAATATACTTGTTTCTGCTGAATAAATCATATTGGCAAAATTTTAAGCGTAAACGCACACCGGTATAATTTGTGATTTCTTCGGAAAAACTGTGTGCTTTACCGAAAAGAGGATGGTCTTTGACACAGACAATGTTATCTTGAACGGTAACGGTTTTACGCCGAAAAGCATAAAAGAACGAAATGATGACCATAAAGCCGCCCAAGACAATAAGACCTGTTCCGAATGTTTGAGGTGAAATAAATGTATGTGTTTTAATAGCTGATTTGGAAATGAGTTTTTCAAAATCAGTTGCTTCGGAGATTTTGGTCATGGTGGCAAAATATGTGCCGAGCATGGCAAAAATGAGACCGTAGCAAAATACAAAAAACAATGAAACACGTGATATACAATCAGTTGCGCACAGAGACAATTTGTTGATATCCAAATAAAATTTATGACCGTAATGTTCGCGAAAAGTCTTTTTCATATAAAAATCCTATCAATTTGTTTTATTTGTTTTGTTACTATACAAGAATTTTTTTAAATAATCATTAGTTTTTTTTGTTTTAATAAAAGTTTTAATGTTTTATATTACGATTCTGTTATCAAAATAGTATTAAAGGAATAAAGATGTTCTTTTTAAGTTTTTTTGAAAATGTGCACAATTTGTTGTTCGGATTGTCTGCCATTTGTTTTTTGGGGTTTTCCGTGTGGTTTGCGTCCGGTTTGAAAATTGCCAAAGGATTAAATGAATTGTGTGCCGCTTTTTTGATGTTTTTTTGTATTGCACTGTTTTATAATCAATATATGTTTTTTATAACAAACGGCGTGTCGTATCCCGTATTGATTTTTCTGCGGCTGTTTTTTATGATTGTGGCAACGATTTTGCTGTTGGAGGCGGCAAGCGAAATTTTGCTGTTAAAAGAGCTGCCGATGGTTGTTTTGTTTTTGTGTGCAAGCATCGGGCTTGTTATCAGTATGTATGCCGTGTTTGTGGCTGACAGTGCGTATATTGAACAAAATATTGCTTTAATAGGACCTCTTATCGGTTTTATTTATCTGTTTTTAAGTTTTATATCGCAGGCAGGCTGTAATAAAAGTAACGGTGCTGTTTTGGCTTCGTTATGCGTTCTCGGTTTTATTGAGCAAATTGCATTTAATTTATTTTTTGATTTGAATTTTTCGTTTTTGTTCACATTGATTTTGATATTTATGTTGGCCGCGGCAATTTTCATGATGACAGCAGATTGGCTACTTCATGAAAAGAATATGATGCGTGACAGTTTGAAAAAAATATCGGATGATTTGGAAAATATTGTTAAATCTTCACCGTTTCCGATTGTGATTTCACGCTTAAAAAACGATACGATTGTTTTTGCCAATCAAAATGCCATGAAAATTTTTGATATGAATGCTTCAGAGCTTTCAAGATATCATTTCAGTGATTTCTTTGTTGATACCGAAAACAGAAAATTGCTTTTGGAAAGATTGGAACACAACAGGCAGGTGCAGGATTTTGAAATTTTAATTAAAACAATGGTGTCTTCAACACCTTTTTGGATGATGGCTTCCGCTAATGTGATAGAATATAAAAACGAACCCGTGCTGTATATGGCTTTTCAGGACATCACAAATCGCAAGGAAAGAGAAAAAACATTGCAAAATCAAGCAGACAGAGATCCTTTAACGGGTATATACAACAGACGATATTTTGAACAAAAAATGCCGGAAAAAATTCAACAGGCGCATATCAAACAACAACCGTTTGCGGTGTTGATGCTTGATGCGGATCATTTCAAAAGCATTAATGATGAATATGGGCATAAGACCGGCGATAAAGTGCTTATCGAAATGGCTCAGATTGTGGAACGTTCATTGCGTGTGGACGATATTGTGGCGCGATTCGGCGGTGAAGAATTTGTTGTTTTCTTAAACAATGTGACTGAAGATGTGGCCGTGATGGTGGCTAATCGTTTAAGAGAAGCCGTCGGTAATTTGGTTGTTTACAGTGATGACGGACGGCCCGTGACATGGACGGTGAGTATCGGTGTGGCCCCTTCAAAAGTATCGGCTCATGCGGATTTAATGATTAAAATGGCTGACGATGCCATGTATGAGGCTAAAAAAGAAGGTCGCAACCGTGTGGAAAAATATGATAAAGAGAAAAACGAATTTCGAAACATGCAGGCGCCTGCGAGACAATCGGTACATCCTGTGCTTGAAACCAAAGACAGTGATGAAATTTCGCTGCTTGACGGCATTGATTTAAGTAATTTAAGAAAGGAATAGAATTTGGGATGCCCTCTTTATAAAAATTGCGGCGGATGTGTCAACAGACAATCCGATGAAAAAGCATATCAACAAAAAAAAGAAACGGAAGTCAGAGTTCTTCTTGAGCAAAATTTAGGAAGTTTAGATGGTATTTGGGCAAAGCCGATATTCTTACCTGACGGCACGAGACGTCGCGCAGCTTTTGCTTTTCAAGTGGTTAAAGGAAAACCGATTTTAGGCTTTAACGAAAATAAAAGTCATGTTTTGGAAGATATTCAAACATGTGCCATGTTAACACCGAAAATAAATGAAGCTTTGGCTGATTTAAGAGAGTTGCTTATAAAACTCTGCTCAATTAAAACAAATTCACTTAAAAAAAAGAAAACGGTTTTACAGTTGAGTAAAGGAGATTTGCTTGTTTTAGAAGCTGAAAACGGTTTGGACGTTGTTTTGGAAGCAGATATCGATTTGGGGTTGCAACATCGGTTTGAAATAGCAGATTTTATGACAAGTCACGATTTGTTTGTGCGGTTTTCATTTCGAAAAAAACACAATATGAATGCCGAACCGATTGTGGAAAAAGCAAAGCCGTTTATCAAAATAGGCGATACAAAAGTTTTGATTGCATCAGGCGATTTTTTACAAGCATCAAAACAGGGACAGGATGCTCTGATTGAACTGGTTAAAAAATATGTCGGTGATACGAGTGGTAAAGCGGCAGATTTGTTTTGCGGTATCGGTACTTTTTCGTATGCGTTGGCGGATATGAAAAAAATGAGTGTTGTGGCTGTGGACGTGAGCAAATCTTTGCTTGAAAATTTTGAACATTCGATTCGGGCGCAAATGATACAAAACATTCAAATTAAAGAGCAAAATCTGTTTTTATATCCGATGACGGCAGATGAGTTGCAAGGCTTTAACATTATTGTTTTTGATCCGCCGAGAGCAGGTGCCAAAGACCAGGTTGAGGAATTTTGCAAAATAGATGTATCCGCAAGGCCCGAAAAAATTATTGCCGTATCGTGCAATCCGATAACATTTGCGCGTGATGCCAAGATATTGATAAACGGCGGATATTGCTTAAAAAACATAACAATGGTTGATCAATTCGTATATTCTAATCACAGCGAACTCGTCGGCTTATTTACAAACGAAAAATAAACGGATATAGTATCAAAAAAAACAGAGGAGACAAAAGATGAAGATGCAAAAATTGTTGCCGGTGATGCTTTTGATAGCCGGTTGTGCGAGTAATAACGGTTTCAGTACGGCAGATTATATTGCCGTTTGTCCGCAAATAAATATCAGGCATGAAGATCGAGCCATTATACAAAAGGTGGGCGCGGAAGATATATTTAAAATTGAAGTAACGGGCTGGAAAGGCAGATGTTATTATGATGAACGCGTTAAAAAAGACAAAGCGGTCGTTGCGCCGGAATTTAAGATAACGCGCTTGAGTCCGACAAATATTGAAGACGTACATTTTTCTTATTACATGGAGACCGCACAGGGTCCCGAACGGTTTTTGGGTAAAAAAACATATTTTGCAAAAGCGGAAATGTTAAAAGATGCCAATGAAATTTATTACACGGCAACGGAAAATGAATTGGCGATTCCTGCCGGTAAATATGATTTTGATATGTATATAGGATTAAATGCCGTTAAAGCCGATTCGGAATATAAGTTAAAATAGGAGTTTGATATGCAAAACGAAAATTTAATGGCAAATGCCATTCGTTTTTTAACCGTCGATGCAATTAACAAGTCCGCATCGGGACACCCCGGAATGCCTTTGGGTATGGCCGATGTGGCAACGGTTTTGTTTTCAAAATTTTTGAAATTCAACCCCGCTGATGCCAAATGGTTTGACCGTGACAGATTTGTTTTGTCGGCAGGTCACGGATCTATGCTTTTATATGCGCTTTTGTATTTAACGGGCTATAAAGATATCAGTCTTGAAGATATTAAAAATTTCAGGCAGTTACATTCAAAAACCGCCGGTCATCCGGAATATGGAAATCTCGAAGGTATTGAAATGACAACCGGTCCTTTGGGACAAGGTTTGTCGACGGCCGTCGGTATGGCACTTGCCGAACGCATTATCAATGCAAAATTCGGCGATAAATTATGTAACCATTATACGTATGTGATGGCCGGAGACGGCTGTTTGATGGAGGGGATTTCGGAAGAAGCAGCTTCCGTTGCCGGTTATTTGAATTTAAGAAAATTGATTGTGTTTTGGGATAATAACCATATCACGATTGACGGGACGGTTGAAGATGCCAGTGTGACGGACCAAAAGAAACGTTTTGAGGCCATGGGCTGGAATGTGCTTGAAGTTGACGGTCATGATTATAAAGAAATTGAAGAGGCTATCGTTAAGGCTCAAAATTCGGATAAACCGACATTGATTGCATGTCGGACGATTATCGGTTTCGGAGCACCGAATAAGAGCGGGACCTCAAAATGTCACGGTTCACCGCTCGGTGAAGAAGAAACGAATTTAATGCGTGCAAAACTGGGTTGGACGAGTGCGCCTTTTGAAATTGATGAAAATATTATACAATTGTGGCGCCAATCGGGCAAGCGTTGTTTGAAGGAATATGATACATGGAAAGAACAAGCCAAAACAGCAGGGAAATCTTTTAAGGATTATATTGAAAATGTTTTGCCGAAAAACTGGGATGAGGGTTTGGACGGCTTAAAAGCAAAATTCTTGGCTGAAAAAACGAAAGCAGCTTCGCGTAAATCTTCGCAAATGTGTTTGGAAGAGATTGTGCAGTATATTCCTCAAATTGTGGGTGGTTCGGCTGATTTGGCCGCTTCGAATTTAACTTTAACAAGCATGTCAAAAACGATTCGCAGGGATGATTATAACGGAAACAATATTAAATACGGTATCAGAGAACATGCAATGGGGGCTATGATGAACGGGCTTGCTTTGCATGGCGGTGTTATTCCTTACGGCGGTACATTTTTCGTTTTTTCGGATTATATGCGCCCTGCCATGCGGTTGGCGGCTTTGATGAAGTTGCGCGTGATTTATGTTTTAACACATGACTCAATAGGTGTGGGTGAAGACGGACCGACGCATCAGCCGGTTGAACATTTGGCCTCGTATCGAGCAATGCCGAATATTTTGACGTTCAGACCGTGTGATGCCATAGAGACGGCAGAGGCCTATGAGGTTGCCTTGCAAGAGGAAAATGCACCTTCTGTTTTAGCCCTTTCCAGACAAAACTTACCGCTGTTGAGAACATCGGTTAAAGATAATTTAACGGCTTATGGGGCGTATGTGCTTTTTGAAAGTCCGAAGAAACGTGATGTGACATTGATTGCAACGGGCTCGGAAGTGATGCTTGCGCGTGAGGCACAACAGATATTAGCCGCAAAAGGTATTTATGCGGCAGTTGTATCGATGCCGTGTATGGAATTGTTTGACAAGCAGGACGAAGCGTATAAAAAAGCCGTTTTAGGTGATGCCCCGAGGATTGCCGTTGAAGCCGGCGTGCGGTTCGGGTGGGATAAATATGCTGATGAATTTATCGGTATGGACGGCTTCGGAGCATCCGGAAAAAGTGAAGATGTTTATGCATATTTTTCAATAACAGTTAATGAAATATTAAAAAGAGTTGAAAAAGTTTTATCTTAACATATAGTGTTGTATAATGAAAACATTTTGATAATAAAGGAAAAAAGTTATGGCTGGCAGTATTAATAAAGTGATTTTGGTTGGAAATTTGGGTGCGGATCCGAGAGTGACAAACACACAGGCAGGGTCTAAAATCGTGAATTTTAACTTAGCGACATCAGACAGATGGCGTGATAAAGCTTCCGGTGAAATGAAAGAGCGCACCGAATGGCATCGGGTTGTTATTTTTAATCCGCAACTTGCAGATATGGCCGAACGTTATTTGCGTAAGGGTTCAAAAGTGTATCTTGAAGGTCAGCTTCAAACAAGACGTTGGGAAGATAATTCAGGTCAGGAAAAATATACGACTGAAGTTGTGTTACAAAATTACGCCGGTACACTTGTGATGCTTGATGCCAAAAATGACGGTGGAGCAACAGCCGGCGAAGATCCTTTCGGTGCTTCGGCAGGTTGGGACGCGTCCGCTTCTGCGCCCGCAAGTGCCGATTTAGATGATGATATTCCGTTTTAGGTTATAAGTTTTCAGACTGTATTTATGATATATCCTTTATATGAACAAGCAAAAAAATTACTCATTAACGAATATGAGAGTAATTTTAAGTTTGTTCAATCAAGCAGATATTATACAATCTATATAAACGAAAAAATAAAGCATTCATTCCAGGTATCGGGTGTCGGAAACGGTATTTTAATGCATGAAGCTTATTTTAAGGATAAAGACAGGGATTTTACGGATATTGCGCGTACGGCAATTTTATTGCATGATATATATCGTTTCAGAGAAATTCGAGGTTTGTTTGAAAAAGATAAGAACGTTGATCACAGTGTTTGCGGTGCGCAACTTTTAAAAGAAACAAAAGATTTTAACAATATTTTGATAATGTTACCGATTAAGCATCACGGGCATATGATAGAAGCCCTGTATGAAGATGAGGAGTATCAAAAGCAAGATATTGCCACTCAAGAAGATATTAAACACATTGCATTTGCCGTCAGAGATGCGGATAAAATAGCTAATTGGCATTTTTTATGTAATGAATGGGACGCCATAAAAGACGTTTGGATGGCATATCCCGATGATTTTTCGGCAGAGCAGGGCATTGTAAATGATAAATTGTGGCAATTTTTTATTGAACGCAAAGTCGGGCCGCGTACGCTGCAAATAACAAACGGCGACAGGCTGATGTCGCTGATATGTTGGTTGTTTGATATTAATTATGCCTACAGCATTGATTACAGTATTAAACTGGATTGTTTTAACGGGTTATGTGATTTGTTGAGAAAAATAAAAGTACCTGAAGAACGTATTTGCACGGTTAAGCACATTATAAAAGATTACGTTTTTGAAAAATTTGATAAAGTTATTTTTTAGCTGACGGTATTATTCGAAAGCAAGCATAACGGTATTTCTGATATGACAATATGATTGAGCCGCTTTTTGTGTGACCGGCAAAGGAAATTGACCGCCATAAGTTAATTCATAAGTTTTATCGTTTGAGACGGTGATGTTTTCTAAACCGAAAGTGGTGTCAAAATCCGTTGTCAGTAACTTAATACAATTAGACCTGTTCAGATTGATATAGGTAATAACAAAGTGTTTTTCCAAAGGCAGTACGGCATGGCCGTTTATATCTCTGCCGATGATAATTTCGTTTTGACAGCCGCTGAAAATTTTGCCACCGCGCGTCATATCTTTGAGGACAAGGTTATGTTCAATCACGTAAGATGTGTTCAAAGATTTGTAATCTGCATTTCGCTGAAAGTGTTTACGTATGTTGGTTGTAAGCATGCCGACTTCTGTCTTGAAATCTGCTTCGGGTACGGGTTTCATAAGCATAAATACAAAACAAAACAACCCGCATAAAAGCACACAAGAAACGATTAAAACTGTTTTTGCCGTTAAGCGTAAATTTTTGCAGGCGTTCGTTATATCCATTTTATCCTCCCATGGCGGATGTGATTTGATCTTGCATGTCAAATACGCCGAATACGGCCCAAGCGATAATGGCGGCAACGCATAAAATGGCAATCATGTTTAAGATGCCGGCCTTTTGCTCAATCATATAAACAGATTCTTCAAGCCAGTTATTGGCTAAGCTTTCAAGTGCTTCTTCAAAGTTATCAAGTTCGGCATAAATTTTTAAGTCTGCGATAATTTCTTTATCCGGAAATTGAAAACCGGTTTTGTTTAAGGCCTGACCTAAGTTGTCACCGTTTTTCAGATATTCAAGTGCGGCATCAATACGTTCTATTAAATATCTGCTGGCATCACGCTTTAAGCTGGACATAGCCACAGATACAGGCACACCGCCTTTAACCAATGCGGAAAGAGCCAAAAGCCATGTAATACCGACAAAGATTTTATATAATGACCATGGCGGCATATTATCAACAATTGCACGAATCTTGCCGGTCCAAATGCTGATGGTTGAATAAATAATCAATGCGGTAACCGGAAAAATAGCAAAAGCAATAAGCCAATTTTTTTGAACCCATGCGGATAAATCAACCAAAGTACGAGCCGTGCCAACCCAGTTTAAGCCCGGAACGGCTTCAAGCATAGGCGGCACCATATAAACACCGATAGCCCAAACGATTAAAACAGACATCATAAACAAAAAGGACGGGTAGGCAATGGCACTGACAATCGGACGAATCATTTTGGTAGAACCTTCCGACACTTTAATTAAGTTTAGCAGCGCATTTTCAAGATTGGAAACATCACCGACGGATAACATCAATCTTTCTCTGTCAGGTGCCCAACCTTTTAAAGCATCGGAAAACGGGAGACCGTTTTGCAGGGCGTGTCCCCAGCTTGCCAGAGCAATAGCCATCGGCTCACCGGATTTTTTACCGCCGTTTGTGATACCGTCATGCAACATATCAAGAGCGTCCATTAAAGAAAATCGGTTACGTAAAAGCGAAGCTAATTTTCTGTATATCTTCAGGCGGGTGGAGTTGGAGAAATTGCAAACAATTTTTGCATAATAAACTTCAATGGAACCTAAAGATTTTATTGCTTTATTAAAACGATTTTTATTATCTGCCATCGGTTTTTCCTAATATATCGGGCGTTGATCAAGTAATCCGCACCAACGCTCAAGTTCATCCAAATCAATATTTCCTTTAAGCATGCGCTCAATTGCGGCATCACGCAATGTGCGTCCGTCGAGTTCACTAATCCAATAATCAATGGCACGTTTTGTATCGCCATTAATCATCAGTTGTAAAAACATAGCATCAGGCATAATAATTTCAGGTATGCTCATACGTCCTATGAAACCTCTGTTGTTGCAAAATTTACAACCCTCGCCGCGAATAAATGAGTTTTCGATACCGTAATCACCGAGAGCCGTTTTAAGACGTTGAAACGAAGGATCGTTCATACGTTCTTTAACGGATTTGCGACAATGCGGGCAAAGTTTTCTGAATAAACGTTGAGAAATGAGGCCTTTAATTAACTCCGGATCACCCAATAAATATGGTTGAGCCCCCATATCACGCAGACGCGTGACAATAGCCGGTGCCGAGTTTGCGTGCAAAGTTGACCACACACCGTGACCTGACAAGGCACCCTTAAATGTTAATTCGGCCGCGGACATGGAACGAATTTCACCGACCATCATAACATCAGGGTCGGAACGTAAGGCTGCGTTTAAGGCTTTGGTAAATTCCGCTTCTTTTGATTCTTCGTCGTTTGCATTTGTCACAGGCATTTGACGGGCACCGGGGATAGGATACTCCGGCGGATCTTCCACGGTAATAAGGTTGATTTCGTAATTTTTTTCTTGCAACAGCTTAATCATGTTACGTTGCAAGGTTGTTGATTTACCTGAACCGGTCGGACCTGCAATAATGTTTAAGCCGACAGGAACCGCACGCAGACGGTAGAACATATTTATTTCGCGTTCGCCAAAGCCGAGCGCCTTTAAATCGGAACTGCCGTTCGGGTTGTCATCGGCGTACAATAAACGCATAACAAGGTATTGTGAACCGAAAGCAATCGGGTTAAATTGTAGACGAATAGCAAGCACATTATGTGGCAACATTAACTTTCCGTCTGAGCCTCGAAGCGGTGTTTCACCTAATTTTTGTGCGCCCTGAAACTCATTTTGAGCATAGTTTGAATCGGAAATATCGGCAGATGCAAAAGCCGCACGCACAAAAGCTTCACCCCAAGCTTTATTATATTCCATTTGGCGAACCATCATACCGTTGACGCGGAAGAAAATTTGTGTGGCATCGGCAACAACGACGTGAACATCGGAAACTTTTTGAGAGGCCGCACGCGACACGATATTGATGAAATCGATTTGGACCTGCATACGCTCCAAATCTTCGGCAGTAACGGCAGCTAAACCATGTCCGCGTTCGGCATAAGCATATATGGCATTGATTTCATTTTGACTGACGTATTGAGGTTCGCCCACTAAAAGTTTGCGACGTTTGGCCGTGTTTGTAAAGCTTAAAACCAAACCGTTGTTTTTATGTTCTTGTGCAATAAAGTATGTACCGTCGGAAAAAAGAGCAAGCATATGACGCGTTTCGTTCGTGACGTTTAAGTCAGAACCATGCGCCGTAATCAGCCTGTTATTGTTTGCAAACACAGACTCCAAAAGGTTGGAAGACTGTGTTTGTTCACTTGCACTTTCAGCTAAATACGAATTGCTTTCGTCTTTTTTTTCTTCTTCCTGATCGGCCATGTTTTATTATTACCTTCTTATTTGATAAACATAGAGTCACCTACGGACGGCAAAGTGTCATCACTGATTAAAGTTGCTCTCGGACGAAGCGTTTCGGTATTTGCGGCAGAGGGCTGTGCTTCTTCATCAGTCATTTTATTCGGTTCCATCGATAATGCGGAATTTGCCGTGTATAAGAAATCTTTCAAACCGTTCCTGTCAAACTGAACATAATGCGGTGTAATCTCTTCAACCATATGCCCCGTTTGTAAAACGGTGCCGACTTTGGCAACAAAAGAGTCGCCTTCCTTGTTAATCAATTTAACAAAGAGCTCGTCACCTTGTCCGGTAATTTCCATAATTGCATATTCTTTTGCGACGTTCATAGGCTTAATCAATGTATCGGCCGAGGTCGTAATCTGATTGCCGGCAGTAGCCGGTTTGTCAGCAAAAGGATTTGCGTTTGCGGCGTTGTTCTTCATGTTTTGTTCCATGGATTCCATACGCTTTCTGAGTTGGGCATTTTGAGCAGACAAACTTGCAACCGCACGTTCGTAATTGTTTCTGGCTATTTCTGCATCTTTAACGAGTTTATCGGATTGAGCCTGAATTTTTTCCATATCGCCTTTATATGAAGAGCGTAAGGAAGTATTGGTATCTTTCAAATTACGAATTTCATCATACAGCTTACCGTTTTCGGCAATCCATGATTGTTTCTGTTCAAGCATGGAATTCATATAAGCGGTTAAGGCTTTTTGCTGTCTGATTTTTTCGAGTTCTATTTCTTTTTGTTTTAACTCTTCTTGCGCTTTAAGCACTTTAACCTCTTGTTCCTTTTTCCACTCAATAGCCTGACGTGCTTTTTCTTCTTCCTGAGCGATTTTTTCACGTTCTGCTTTTTCACGAACGGCTCTTGCCGCTTCGACTTCGTTACGAACACGTTCGCGTTTAAGCTCTAACGTAAGCAATGTTGTTTGTTTTTCAATGTCGGACATTTGATTGAACAAATCATTGTTTGTTTGTGCTAAAATCGAATCACCGAATTTTAAGTTGTTTGATGCTTGAGGCTTAAGCGGGGCGTTGACATCTTTGACTTTCGCATCGCTATTGTCAGGGGCTTGTTGCGGTTTAGCGTTTTGCTGAACAGGCGCTTCTTCAAATAAATCTTGCGGTTCGTCGGTTGCTTCATCATCAAAGCTGATTTCAAAATCATCCATAAAGTCATCCGAAATATCTTCTTTCGGTGCTGAAACCTGTTGAGGTTGAGCTTCTGATTTAGTTTCGGGTTCGGCTTTTTCTTCAACTTCGGGTTCTGCCCCATCTTCACTGTTTTCAGAAACAGTCTCCTGTTCGGCGCCATCATCGGATTGAGTAACGACAACAACCTCTTGTTTTTGCTCGGGCACAATAAGCTCATCATCATTTAAGGGAATGATATCGTCTTCAATTTCGAATACAACATCTTCGGATACAGGTGCAGCAGCCTCGACGGTTTGTTCGTCACCTGAAAGATTTTGTGACGAGGCGGCGTGTGTCCAAATGCACATCAAAGCAACAAGTGTGCTTATCAGGATAGTTTTATTTGAGGATTTATAATACATAGATAGCTCCTTCGTAATACCAGCTGTTAGTGTTTGTATCATATTTTATCAGATTAATCGTAAGTCCTGAAAATTTCGTTAAGAGATCAATCCAAACCATAGGATTGTGTTTTGAAGAAAACGAAAATCCGACATATTTATAAACCTTGTTTTGCGGGGATGTCCACGTTTGAGAATTTAATGAAACGGGCATTTGCAAACCCTGGAATAAATCGTTGATGGTGTTTACCAAATCTACACCGTTTAACTTCGGCGGTGAGTTGAACGTGTCGATATTAGGCATTGGAACAGATGCCAAAACTTCTGTGCCGTTAGGTGAAATGGAACGATTGGAAAATGTAAGACCTGACGTTTCCAAAGCCTTATCTATCCAAGATAAACGACCGATTTCCATACGCCATGACGTAACAAGCCCTTCAGGCGAACATGTGATGCCGCCGATATGCCAACCGGGTGTCGAAATTGTGACTAAGTCTTGTACACCCTGATAGCAGAATGCCAAAATCTGATCGGGACGGCGTAAAGATTCCCACGGTTTCGGTTCCGGCGGTGCAACAGGTGCCTGAATTTTTTTGATGGCAACAGGCGCAACAATAGGTCTTTGCGGTTTGGCACTGAAAATAAGAGAGACAACGGTTGAAAGCAACCAAATAGCCGCAATGGTGGCAACGGTTAAAACAACGAGAAGTTTTGTGCCGCGAAGCGCATGAACCTTTTGCAAACTGTCTCTTGAAGAGGCAATGAGAAAACCGTCAACGTTAATTTCTTTGGCGTCTTCAATGTTCCATTCGGCAGGGGCAATCTTATATTGCCAATCCGGAACGGCAAGCATTGATGTAAATTGTTCTTTGGCTTCTTCTTCGTTAACAAACAGCATATCGCCGTCTGACAAAATAATGTCGTTTCTGATACAGACATACCACCAACCCGTGTTAACCTTAAAAACAGCCAAAACAGAAGACGCATCGGGCAGGGCATTCATTAAGCCGATAGCGGCCGCTTTTACACCTCTTTTATAGCCTTGAGACGAAATACATAAACCGAATTGAGGCGATTTGCCTTTTCTTAAAGCAAATAAGTCTGCGCCTTCCAAAATGTTTTCGGCGGCTTCGGCAATCTCCGTATAAGGATCGTCACTGTTACGAAGAGGCTGCCAGAATAAAGATGTGGCATATGTCGTGCCGCGCGAAACAAACGACGTAACAAAAGATTGTTGTTCGTTCGAGCCGTTCGCGGCATTGTTATCATCTAATTTAGCATCTTCTAACACTGTTTTGTTTCCTTGTTAATATTTCATTCTGGATTCGGGTGATAACGGTGAATCCAAGACAACAGGCGTCAGCAATATAACCAATATGCTGCGCGTTTTGTTTGCCGTGACGGCACCGCCGAGCATCGAGTTTTCGGCAGAGCCTATACCCGATTTCGAAGATGTGTCTTCAACACGTTCATAACCTGTTAATACAAGCGTATCGCCGGACTTCATCGCAACTTCCTGTGTGAAACCACGTGTTTCAATAACAGGGTTTTGAATAAATTCACCGCCTGACGGATCGTTTGAAAGGTTAACCTTTTGAAGTTCAATCAAATCAGACAAAGTTAAATTAAACATAAGCATCATGCGACCGTGTTCCAAAATACGCGGTAAAACATCAAGCGTGAAACCTGTTTCAATTTCTTCCGTATCTGTTGACAAATCATAGTAACTGCCGTCAGAACCGGAGTTTGTTTTTGTAATTTGCGAAATATAATTTTGCGTTTTAACCACTTGAATAGGCGCCGGCTTGTTGTTAAGCGTTGTTACCGTACCGCTTGTGATAAGCGATGTTGTACCTTGTTCGGAAAGTGCTTGGATGGCATTTGAAATAGTCCATCTGCCCGAAACAATCGCCATGGACAAACCGCTTGTAATATCTGCCTGACCGGAAGCACCGGTGATACCGAGGTTTGTAATACGATCGTTTCCACCGAAAACGGCACTTAAGTTAAGACCGTATTTGTCGGAATCGGAAACACTGACCTGTAAAACTTTAACACTGATGGCGACCTGACGCGATAAACGAACATTTTGCTCATTGACGTATTTTGCCACTTTCTTAATATCGGTCGGCGTACCCGTTAAGGTTAAGACACCGCTTGATTGGTCTGTTGTGAGCTGTGCACCCGAAGAAATCATCGAGCGGATAGCCGTTTCAACCGTTTGCCATAAGTCAATAGACACCGTATTTGACAACGAGACGGAAGATGAACCGCCGCCACCGCTTGACGAACCGCCGACATCAACAGATAAAGACGGTTTTGTCGGTAAGCTGTACAACGTGAATGACTTGGTAATATATTTATAGAAGTATATTTGCTTTTTCTCGTATTTCCACCAAATACCGAAACGATTGCAAACTTCATCCAATAAACCGCTTAACGGACCTTTGTATGAAATAATCATTTTGTTTGAATCGGTCCATTGTGCGCCGATATCTTCAAGAGAAGGCTTGTTGCTGTCAGCCAATTGTTGAACGGAACCATCCAATTCCTGATCGTAACGCACATCAATTGATGTGATTTTGTGAATCATCGTACCGATTTCGTAAAGTGTAATCGGACGATTGGAAATAAGGGTTATACCGTCTGCCGTTTCCAAATATGCCGGAATAGGCGAACCTTCATATTCGACTTCACTGGTGTCGCCGAGCCAAATATCATCATTGACGTGAATGACATCGTTGTTGGCAGCATCCATCGGTGTTTTGGCTTCTTGTCGTAACTGCGCGGCACTTTCGATTTGACGCTCTAATGTGGCATCCATGTCGTTTGCGACAGAACACGCCCCGATGGTGGCCGAAAGAGCCAAGATGAATGTTAAATTAAGTTTAGTCATACGCATTTTCATCCTCCATTGTTTCGACAACTAACACGCGATTTCCTTTGTAAAATGTTGCAACAGGCGCAGGTCTTGCACGGGCAAACGCTCTGATTAACGCAGAACTGACATCGGCAAAACGACCTCTGAACATGGCACCTGCATTTAAGACATAATTTCTGTTGGTGTTCCAAACCAATCTCCAGCCGGACTCGGCACTCCATTCGGTTAATAATGTTTTGAGGTTTTGGCCTTCTTCGGCATACCAGTCACGCACAGGATCTTCGCCGTCCGCATATTCTTCTTGTTCCTGTTTTTGTTCCTGACTGATTTCTTGAGTCTTCTCTTCTTGCAAAGCTTGCTCATCCGTTTGTTCGGAAGCTACCTGCTCGTCGGCAGTTGAAGATTGAGAGTTGGCTGAATTTTCGGTTTCTTCCTGATTTGAAGATGTGTCTTGTGCCTCAGCAACGTCAGCATCCGCTTCAACGACGTCAGGTGCGTTTTCAACCTGTTCTTCATAGCTGATAACTTCGCTTTCAATAGAAGGCGGAACAGCCGCGGAAATGTTATTTCCGGCACCGGACTGCGAAATTAAGGAATCACGCGGTGAAAGCTCTCCTTGTTCTCTGAAATCCGCACGGGTTTCGGTATAGTTAACGAAAGGGTCCGTCTCGCAATCGGGCTCTGAACATATGGCTTCTTGTGTATCGGGTAACACGACCTCATCTTGAGCAGGCCGGAACAAAGTACATCCCGAAAGGCCCAACGATGCCATTAAACAAGCAATTAAAAGTGTTTTTCCGTTCATGTTAAAATCCTTCAAATCATATTTTTTCATTTTTTTTAATCATACAAACTCAAAATAAAATAATCAAGCCGTTTGATATATTTATCAGCATTGGCTTTCATCTTATTTATCTGTATCTCCTTTGTTATCGTTAAAACGAATGTTTCTAATAATAAATGAATTCGGCTCGCGTGATGTGAAAACCGTGTTTATTTTACGATAATCCACACCGCGGGAAGCGAAAATACTGCTTAATAAATTTAAGCGTTTTTGCTGCAAAGCAAAAGAACTTGTGCCGTCTATTCTGACCTCAATAAAAACATCGGGATCGTCTCGGGCATTGTCGGCAAAAGCATATATCCACCTTAATGTTTGCCCCGAAATTTCGGCGCGATTAGGTTGGAACGATAAACGTAATTCGGCAGGCATAATTTGCTCGCGACCGGCCTTTTTATAATCATCTATGGAACCTAAAGCGGAATAAACCTTATCTTTGATGTTTGCAAAAGTACCTGACGTTTCTTTATCTTTGGATGATTTCTTTGCGTTATCGTCGGATTTGTTTTTGCCAAACCATGATGTGATGCTTTTAAATAAGCCGCTTTGCTTTTCACTGTCGTTTAACTCCGGTTTGCCGCGCGAAACAGAATTATTAACACGAACGGTCGTTTTTTCGTCTTTATTATCGGGTGCGGCCGTTAAATCCGGCGTTAAATCGGCATCATTTAAAATGTCGTCCGGAATCGGAATTAAAATATTTTGAATCATCTGATAAGCAAGTTTGCCGTTTTCGTGGTCTTTTTGTTTAAGCAACGGCTCATTAAAGGTTTGATGAACGGCAGATTGCTCGCCGAAATCTTCAACCACGTTCGGTGCAGATGATGTATCTTGCACGGGTTCTTCATTTTCTTTTGATTTATTCGAAAGTAAGGCTTCTTCGGAAATATGCGAAAACTCTTCAACAACGGCTTGGTTTTTGGCGTATTTGTTGCCGCGCGCAAGAACCCACGGTGAATCTTCGTTTGCGTTTGCGGGCAGTGAATCGCTAAAGGCTTGCTCAATATCGGTATCTTCCGTTGCCGCAGTAGCAACAGCCCACGCACTTTCATCAATTTCGGAGGCGTTTTCGGAAACACTCATCATATCGCCGAGTTCGCTTTGTTTAATATCTGCTTCGGCTAAGGTTTTTTCCTCGCTTAAAATATCGGGTTCCTGAATGCTGTTTATTAAAGCGCCGGGATCAACCATCGCTATTTGCGAAGCCGAGGCCGCGGTTTGAACATTTACGGGACCGTGCATCGATAAACTTTCTTGCGCCAACGGAATTTCTTCGGCCGCATCAAAAGAAGTGTTTTGTAATGTGTCGCTGATATCGGCATAAACAATGCCGCGTTCTTCCAAAGCTTTGCTTTCGGCCAATTCCCGTTTATCCGAATCGGAAAGCGTGATTTCTTCGGCGTTTGCCAAATCCGTTAACGAATGAGATATATCACGGGCAACTTCTTGAGATTTAATCGGAGCAACAGACTGTTCAACGGCCTCTTCTTGAATAACCGGTTCGGCCGGTGCCGGTGCTAATTTTGAAATTTCGGCAACATCGACAGGTGGTGTTGAAGAAGCAAGCATTAAGGCAGGTTCTTTGTGATGTGCGGCAGATATATTATCCGCAAACAAAGAAATTTTTTGCGGCATAATATTGTTTGATGATACATCGGGTTCAACTTTATGCTGTGTTGAAGGCGCGCGCAAAAATACTTTTTGAACGCCGTAAACCGCCAAAATTGAAAAAAGAAAGCTGCAAACAAAACTTTTTATGTTATTTTTTTGCATGTTTCAAAATAAACTCCGATTGCGGCAAAGTACCGTGAAAACAGCCTTTTGGCGGTTTTCGGGTGCTGTTGCCCGTTGCTTTTTAAGAGTAATTTACAACATATTGTGTTAAAATTGAGTTAATGAACGGCAAGGGTTTTTAAGGGAGGAATCGAGAAAGCAACGGTAAAAAGGGGAGACAAAAAAGCGGCGGTATGTGTGGGAAAAAGGTAAAAGGCAAGAAAAACAAGGAAGATCCCCGGACGCACGCGCCTTTCAGGCTCGGCGAGGGATGACGGGGATGGAGGTGTAGCGACTTGGGAGATGCCGGAATCAAGGATGAGTGA
>JAGCOI010000206.1 GCA_017645485.1 Alphaproteobacteria bacterium
CTTCGGCACGGTCTTTTAAGAGCATACCTTCTTCAGTTAAAGTGATTTTATGCTTTCCTCTAATGAAAAGTTTTTGTTTGAGTTCATATTCCAAATCTTGTAATTGGCGTGTTAAAGTGGGTTGCGTTAAATGCAGAGCATTTGCCGCGGCAGTAATATTTCCTTCGCGTGCAACAGCCAAAAAGTATTTCAAAACTCTTATTTCCATAAATGAAACATATAACAGTTAAATATGCCTGTCAAGCATATTTAAGTATTCGTAATAAGTATTTGCTATATTAAAACAAACCCCTTATATTGATATCAGATTAACCAATTATAGGAGAAAATAATGAATATGAAAACATTTTGTGCATTTAGTATGGCAACATTAGGTTTGGTTTTTGCTGCACCTGATAATGCAATTGGAGCCTCAACAGATGCTTCTTGGGATAAAGTATTTGCAAAGTCCGATAAGGTTGATGTGAAGAAAGTAACATTTAAGAACAGATTCGGTGTTGAGTTGGTCGGTGATTTATATGAACCGAAAGAAAAATCCGGTGAAAAGATGGCTGCGATTGCGGTTTCCGGACCATTCGGAGCAGTTAAGGAACAATCTTCCGGTCTCTATGCTCAAACAATGGCTGAACGTGGTTTTGTAACATTGGCATTTGACCCGTCATTTACCGGTGAATCCGGTGGTAATGTCCGCAATGTGGCAAGTCCTGATATCAATACAGATGATATTTCTGCAGCCGTTGATTATTTAACCACTCTGCCGGAAGTTGATGAAAACAAAATCGGTGTTATCGGAATCTGTGGTTTCGGCGGTTTCGGATTAAATGCAGCGGCACAAGATACACGTATTAAAGCAACAGTTACCTCCACAATGTATGATATGACACGCGTTTCCTCCAAAGGTTATAATGATGTTATGTCAGCCGATGATTTATATAAATTACGTGAAGATTTGAATAATCAACGCACCAAAGATGCTAAAAACGGCACGTATGCCGAAGCCGCAGGTTTGCCGGATAAATTAACCGGTGAAGAGCCTCAATTTATCAAAGACTATTTCAGTTATTATAAGACGGAACTCGGTTTCCATCCGCGTTCAATCAATTCTAACGGGCATTGGAACACAACATCGGCATTGTCTTTGATTACACAACCGATTTTGGCGTATGCCGATACAATCAAATCTCCGGTATTGATGATACACGGTGAAAAAGCACACAGTCGCTATTTCTCCGAAGGTGCTTTCAAAAAATTGACCGGTGATAACAAAGAATTGATGATTATTCCGAATGCTAATCACGTTGATTTGTATTACAAGATGGATGTTATTCCGTTTGATAAAATGGAACAATTCTTTAAGGAAAACTTGAAGTAATGCACTATATAAAGCAAATACTTTGGTTGTTGGTGTCGGGAATTATTTTCTCGGCATCAACGGCCATTGCTTCGGAGATTAAAACAATGCAAATGAAAGTCGGAGATAAGGAATATTCGGTTGTTTTGAATGATAACCACACAACGAAAGCCTTACAGGAAATATTGCCGATGACAATTAAAATGACGGAATTCAACGGCAATGAGAAGTATTACCAGTTGCGTGAAACATTACCGAGCCGACCGGAACACATCGGACAAATCAAAACCGGTGATGTTATGTTGTTTGGTGATGACTGTTTGGTTGTATTCTATAAAGATTTTAAGGCCACATATTCATATACACGCATCGGATATATAGAAAATGCTGCGGATTTAGAACAAACGCTCGGTCGTGGCAGTGTAACCATAACTTTTGAATAGAAAGGAAATATAATGACAAAGAAAGTATTGATAGTTTCATCAAGTTTGCGTGGCGGAAGCAATTCTGAAATTTTGGCACACGAAGCCGAAAGAGGTGCGAAAGATGCCGGAAATGATGTTGAGTTTTTAAACCTTAAAGGCAAAGATATTAAATTCTGCATCGGTTGTTTAGCCTGTCAGAAAACCGGTAAATGCGTGCAAAAAGATGATATGGCGGATATGATTGGCAAAGTGCAAAATGCCGATGTTATAATTTTTACGACACCGATTTACTACTATGAATTAAGCGGACAACTCAAAACCTTTTTAGACCGTTGCAATCCGTTATTTCCACAAGAAAATAAATTTAAGGATGTGTATTTGATAACATCTTCTTATGACGATGCAAAAAACGCTTCTGATATAGCGGCAAACGGTTTAGGCGGTTGGGTTGCTTGTTTTGAACAATCGCGTTTAGCCGGAGTTCTCGCCGGTGGTGGTTTAAATGAGCCGAAAGATGCAACATCAAACAAGGATTTATTGCAAAAAGCCTACGAATTAGGAAAGAATGTGTAAATTTTATACTATCTCTTATAAGAGCCGCTGCGGAAACGTGGCGGTTTTAATTTAATGTTTTCAGCCATTCATTTAAGATAATCATTGCCTGAACGGTAAACATTGTTTCCAAAACATAATGTAAGCGTTGCAGCCATTTCTTATCCGTTTGATGCACATTAAACGGTTTGTGCAACAGAAATGTTATCACAAACAAAACGGCAAGTAAAATTAACTAATATTGCATTATAGTGTTCCTTAATCTGGATATGATAAGGAACCTATATAACAAAATAGTGAATAAAAATTTAAGTGATTAACGATCTCACCAAAATTAACTTTAATTTTAAGATTGTTTTTATATATTAGAACATCATAAAATTAGGAGATTATAATGGCAAAAGTAATGATAATCAATGGTGGACCCCGTAAGAACTTTAATACAGCTAAGTTATTAAAAGAAGCAATGCGTGGGGCAAACGATGCTGGTGCGGAGGTTGAATATGTTAATTTATATGACATTGCCTATAAGGGCTGTATCAGTTGTTTGATATGTAAGCGCAAGGGCGTTGAACAAAAGGGATTATGCTTTTATAAAGATGCCCTGACACCGATACTGGAAAAATGTCTTAATGCCGATGCGGTTATTGTCGGTTCACCTGTGTATCATTCTTATCCAACAGGTATGTTTCGGAGTTTTTTAGAACGTTTTATGTTTCCGGCACATACATATTTGATTGATAAGGAAAATGGTGGTTTGAAACGCATTTTAAACCATACGTTGCCTGTTGGTGTCATTATGACGATGAATGCTACCGAAGAACAATTCAAACAACATCATTATGATGTTGTATTGGGTGATAATGAATGGAGCCTGCGTGCTATCTTTGGCTATTCGGAAACGTTATACGCCTTTGATACATTCCAATACACAGATTATTCCAAATACGATTGTGATTTATTTGACCCAGTTCATAAAGCCAAAGTTCGTGACGAGCAATTCCCGAAAGATTTAGAAGCCGCATACGAAATGGGTAAAAGATTAGCAACAATGAAGATGTAAAGGAGAATGGAAGATGAATATTTATAGTTATAGTGTCACCAAGCCAAATGGTGAAGAATTGAAACTGGCAGATTTGAAGGGCAAAGTTATGCTGATTGTCAACACGGCAACCGGATGCGGATTTACACCGCAATATGAGGCATTGGAACAAATGTATGAGAAGTATCACGATAAAGGATTGGAAATTATTGATATTCCTTGCAACCAATTCGGACATCAAACACCTGGAACAGATGATGAAGTGCACGAGTTCTGCCAATTGCATTACAATACCAAATTTGCTCAAATGAAGAAATCCGATGTAAACGGTGTAAATGAATTACCTCTTTATACTTATTTAAAAGCACAAAAAGGCTTTGCCGGATTTGGGGAGCATAAATTGAGCAAACTCTTGGCGGAAATGCTCTCTAAAGAAGATAAAGATTGGAATAAAAAGCCGGATATCAAGTGGAACTTCACCAAGTTTTTGGTCAATCGTGACGGGGTTGTGGTTGAGCGTTTTGAGCCGACTGCGGATATGAAAGATATGGAAGAAAAAATTGTAAAATTACTTTAATAGGAAGTTGATAATATGAATCGTGATAAAATCATTATAAAAACCAGCATTATAGGTATTTTAACCAATGTGCTTTTGGCGGCATTTAAGGCTGCTGTCGGAATTGTATCCAACTCTATTGCCGTGATATTGGATGCGGTGAATAATTTATCCGATGCGCTTTCATCCATTATTACGATTGTAGGAACAAAACTGGCGGGAAAACTGCCGGATAAAAAACACCCGTTGGGTTACGGACGCATTGAATACTTAAGCGCAATGATTGTGTCGGGGATTGTGCTGTATGCCGGTATTACTTCACTTGTGGAATCAATCAAGAAAATCATTTCTCCTGAAATACCGGATTACAGTATTACTTCGCTCGTTATTATAGCAGTTGCGGTCGTTGTAAAAGTTATCTTGGGAAAATACGTCAAAGCACAAGGCAAAAAGGTCAATTCAGGTTCTTTGGTCGCTTCCGGTTCCGATGCCCTGTCGGATGCCATATTATCTGCTTCGGTATTGGTATCGGCAATTATCTTTATTTTCAGCGGACTTTCTTTGGAAGCCTATGTCGGCGTGGTTATTTCCGGTTTTATCATCAAATCCGGTATTGAAATGATGATAGAAACGCTTAATGAGATTTTGGGGACAAGGGCAGATAAAGAAATCACAAGCAAAATCAAACATCTTTTGGCACAAATGCCGGAAGTGCGCGGGGCTTATGATTTGGTTATGTATAATTACGGACCGGATAAGTATTATGCCTCGGTGCATATAGAAGTTCCGGATACGATGAGCGCCAAAGAATTAGACCGTCTGACCCGTCAGGCAGAAGCAAAAATATATGAACAAACCGGAGTTATTTTAGCCGGTGTCGGCGTATATGCTTATAATACCAAAAATGATGAGGCAATGAAAATTGAAAAAGATGTCAAAAAACGGGTGTTGCAGCATAAATGGGCAATTCAGGTTCACGGATTTTATTTGGATATTGAAACAAAAACAATACGCTTTGATGTGGTAATGAGTTTTGGAATTAAGCCGGAAGACGGCGTAAAAACCCTTTATGAAGAAATACATCAAGCCTATCCGCAATATGACTTAACAATCGCCCCCGATGTTGATGTTTCAACAACAGATTGAAAATGGCGAATCCAACAAAACCAAGCCGAGTTTAACCGCTCATTATTTATAAATGCGCTATGAAAATAGCCCAACAGAAAGGATTCTTATGAAGAAACTCATTTTATCAACTTTAGCAATTGCAGTTTGTTGCTGTCTTGTAGGCGAAGTAAATGCGGCTGAAAGACGTAGAGCTAATCCTGAAGCAAAACAATTCAAATATAGCACGACTATAGAGAAAGAACGTCCGGAACTAAACGAAGAAACCAAACGCTTGATAGCGGCTTATCGCAAAAATCCGACCGATGCAAATTATCAGGCTCTTCGCAGACAAGAGGAAATCAATTATGATAAGGTTGTAGAACGGAAAAAGGCAAAACTGGAAGAACTAAAGCAAACCGCCAGAGATGCTTCCAAAATTGAAGAGATGCAGGTTATTGTTGATGAAATGCTCCGTGACCGTGAAAATCGCATCAATCAAACAATGGGAAGATTTACCGACCCACGTTTGCGTCCGAATGCACGCCAAACAACCGATGGATATTTGCCGGTTCTTGGTGCGGCACAAAATGTTTCTATTGCTTATACTCCGGTAACAAATGCGGAGTTTAATGCCTTTTTAAGAGCCACTGGGAAAAAAGTAATTACTGAAGACAATAAATTGCCGGTCATTAATGTGTCATACAATGATGCTATTGCTTACACAAAATGGCTATCTGACAATGATAAAACTGCCATCTATCGTTTGCCGACTGAAGCAGAATGGGAGTTGGCGGCCGGTCATATGCCAAAAGATGCAGATATGAACTGCGGTGAAGGAAACGGATTAACTCCTGTTGATACGTATAAACAAACGCTCTCTGCTGCAGGTACAATTGATATGTGGGGAAATGTTTGGGAATGGAC
>JAGCOI010000207.1 GCA_017645485.1 Alphaproteobacteria bacterium
GGAGCAGGGAAGATAAGCACGGGACGGTTTGGAAAATATCCGCTGTTCCGCTTGGAGGTTATTGCCAGTTTTTAGGCGACGGCGATGCTTCGTCATCATCATCGGACGGGCCGGAAAGTTTAACCGATGAGCAAAAAAAACATGCTTTTGCTTTTCAAAATCCGTTGAAAAAACTTGCGATTGTTTTAGCCGGTCCGGGTTTTAATTATTTGCTTGCAATTATTATTTATTTTGTTTTGTTTGCATCGTTCGGTAAGTTCAGTGTGCCCCCGATTGTGGCAGGTGTTATGGAAAACAGTGCGGCCGCGGCGGCCGGTTTAGAGGCAGGCGATCGTATTATAAACATTAACGGTCATGAAATTGCGGAATTTTCGGATATTTCACAAGAAGTTTTGATGGCGGCCGATCATCGTGTTGTATTAAAAGTGTTGCGCGACGGCAAAACGCTTGATTTTGATATTACGTTAACGCAACTTGATAAAGAACAACGCAATCACACCGTTCAAAAACAATATATGTTGGGCGTTAAATCCGTTTCGTCGGTTGAACTGAGCCATGAAAAGCTCTCTGTTGCAGATGCTTTTGTGCAATCTTGCGCGGAAGTTTGGAATGTGACAAGCATGACACTGCGCGGTGTCGGTCAAATGATTGTCGGTAAACGCGGCGGTGAAGATGTGGGCGGTATTATTCGTATTGCGGAAATGACCGGTGATATTACCAAAAATGAAACAATTCTTGATTTTGTGACGTTTTTGGCCTTGCTGTCGATTAATCTCGGGCTTATTAACCTGTTTCCGATACCGGTGCTGGACGGCGGACATGTGGTGATATTTATTTTGGAAATAGTAACCGGCAGACAACTGAAAGAAAAAACAAAAGAATATTTGTTTAAGACCGGTTTTTGTCTTTTGATTGCTTTGATGATATTTGCCACATTCAATGATATTACGCATTTGTTTAATCGTTTGTTTAATTCTTAAAATAAAGGAAAAAAACATGAAGAAATTTAATATTCCATTTTTAATGATGCTCTCTTGTTTGAGTTTTAGCGTGCATGCGGAAACATTTGTTTTGCGCTCGGTTGAAACGGAGGGCTTAAAGCGCGTTGAAAAAGAAACCGTTTTGGCTTATTTGGGGCTTAAAACGGGGCAAACCGTTTCGGACGGCGCACTTGATAAGGCTTTTAAGAATTTGTATGCAACGGGGCTGTTTTCGGATATTCAGATGAATGGCGAAAAAAACGGTGTTTTGAAAATAGAGGTTAAAGAAAATCCGCTTATCGGCAAACGTGTTTTTGACGGTAATAAAAAACTGAATGATAAAACCTTGGAAAGCGAAGTTTCGAGCAAACCGAACAGCATTTATAACAAATCCGTCGCACAACAAGATGCACAACGGATTTTGGAATTGTATAAAAAGGCCGGTCGCTATAATGTGTCGGTTGAACCTAAAATTATTGAGCGCAAAGATAATCGTGTTGATTTGATTTTTGAAATTGATGAAGGCGGTGAAGCTAAAATTGCGAAAATCAACTTTTTCGGGAATAAACACTATTCGGGGCCTGATTTAAGAGATGAAATCATGAGCAAAGAAAGCAGATGGTATCGGTTTTTCAGCTCGGCAGATAAATATGACGCAGAAAAGATGAACTATGATAAAGAATTGCTTCGTCAATTTTACAATGAACGCGGTTATATTGATTTTAACGTTGTGTCGGCCGTTGCCGAATTAACGCCTAACGCAAAATCTTTTATTTTGAATTTTACGGTTGATGAGGGCTCGCGTTATAAAGTCGGTGAGATAAGCATTGTGTCGGAGATTAAAGATGTGAACACCGATAAATTATATAAAGAAACAGAACTTAAAAAAGGTGCGTGGTATAACAGTAAACTGACCGAAAAAACAGTTTCAAATATAACCGAAGAATTAGGTAAAAAAGGTTTTGTTTTTGTTGATGTTGAGCCGCGCTTAACGCGTCATGAAAATAATATTGTAGATGTTGCTTTTAATATTTTGGAAAGCGAACGTGTGTTTGTGAACCGCATCAATATTTCGGGTAATACGCGCACGCGTGACAGCGTTGTTCGTCGGGAGATACGTCTTGATGAAGGTGATGCTTTTAATGTGTCGAAAATCAGAGATTCGCGTCGCAATATCGAAAACTTAAATTATTTCAGCAAGGTGGATATTAAATCGACACCGATTGCGTCCGATAAAGCCGATATTGATATTGATTTGGTTGAAAAATCGACGGGCTATTTTAATGTGGGCGTCGGTTATTCGACAACAAACGGTGCGTTGGTGCAAACGGGTATTACCGAAAATAATTTTATGGGTAAAGGACAGCAGGTAAGCCTTGATGCCGCCGTTTCGCAACGTACGACGGATTATTCTTTCAGCTTTACGGAGCCTTATTTCTTGAATCGTCGTTTAAGTGCCGGTTTTGATATTTTTTACAGTGATGAAGATTATCAGGACGAAAGTTCTTATGATACTTCAAGCATCGGCGTTCGCGGCAGGTTGGGCTGGAATTATACGGATGATTTTTATCAGACGCTTCGCTATACCATTCGTGAAGATGAAATTAAAAACGTCAAAAGCGGTGCATCAAAATATGTGCAAAAAGAAAAAGGTAAAACAACCGGTTCTATTATCGGGCAAACGCTTTATTATGATAAACGTGACAGCAGACAGCGTACCAAAGAAGGCTATTTCTTATCACTGGGGAACGATGTTGCCGGTTTGGGCGGTAATGAAAAGTTTTTCAAATTTGACGTAAAAGCGGCTCAATATTATACAATTGCCGATTATTGGACATTTAAATTTCATGCCAACGGCGGTTATATTGTGGGCTATAACGGAAAAGATGTGCGTTTATCAAACCGTTATTATTTGGGCGGTCCCAGTTTGCGCGGTTTTGAGTTTGGCGGTATCGGTGCACGTGATAAGAAAACCAAAGACGTTCTTGGCGGAAATTGGACGGTTTACGGCGGAAGTGAACTGACATTTCCTATCGGGCTTGAAGAATTGGGGGTGAGAGGGCGTACGTTCTTTGATATCGGTATGCTCGGAA
>JAGCOI010000018.1 GCA_017645485.1 Alphaproteobacteria bacterium
TTACTTTTTTTATTCCTCCTCCTAATCTATTGTTTTACCTCGCTTTTATTTCGTGAATACGGCTGTTTATAAATATTTTCACACTCAGATTCAAAACTTTTTAGGCTTTTTAATGCTGTACGGTGTCTATATATAATAAAGTATACTCATTCGATTCTTTTAATACACCTTTTCACATGACCGATTCGATTCATACAACGATTCTTCAAAACTTTCTGCTGTTCATTAATCGGCTTTTGTTGATTTTCAATTGACTAAAAACAATAACTATGTTTTAATATACTTATGTTGCAACATGCAATCGGAAAGGACAGTAAGATGGAAAATAAAATTGATCTTAAAACGAATCCCAAAAAAACCGAACAACTTGACAATCAAAAAACAATGCAGCGTTTGAAAAAGCAGATGGACAGAGCCGCACACTTAAAAGATATCTGTAAAGCGCTAATGGTCGGTACAATAGGCATGGCAGCTATCGGCGAGTCTATTATCGGCTTTGAAGGAATCGCAGTTGCCGGTACAATGGTAGCCGTAGTATGTGCGCCGATGTTAGCAACGGCCTGTCTTGCAAAAACGCGTGAATTAAAACTAGAAAAACGCTTGGATGATATCAAAAAACAAACTTTGGCTCAGAAAATTTTGCACTACAAACAAATGGAGAAAATGTAAATGCAGGTCAATTTAACGGAAAAAAATGCTACTTTTCTCTTTGACAAAGAAGGCATCATCATTATCACGGATATAAAAAAAACGGACTTTGTCGTCATGGGCGAGTTGATTTATGACGGCAAGAATGTCGCCATCTTAAACCGTAACAACAAAAACTTTTACACCTTAAAACACATTGCCCCTTTCATCAGAGAAAAATTGAAGCATGCCAAAGATGTGACCATCATTGAACAAGATAAAGACAGCATATATTCATATAAAGTGTCCGTTAACATGAAAGACGATTTAGGTTTTGAAGATGATTTTGATGTTTTTGCCGAAAAAGTCATGGCTGAACTTCAAGAAAAAATGGCGCCCGAACAGTTTGAACAATTTTTAAACGAATCCGAGAAATTTGCTCGGTCCATGGAAGAATAAAAAAATATAAAAGCTGAATTTTGTAACAATAAAAGGAGATAAACAGATGAAAAAAATGATTGATGTTGAATTCGGATCTTCCCGCTATGATGAGCTCGTCGAGCTTCGTTACAAAATTTTGCTTGAACCCTTAGGGTTAAAATTCTTAGATTCTTTTCGAGATAAGGAAATCTCTTATTTACACATCGGTTGTGTAGATGCCTTAGATGACAAACTGATTGGCGGACTTGTTTTAGCCCCTGTAAATAATAAAGAGATTCGTTTAATGCAGGTTGCTGTTGACAAACCCTATCAGGGCGAAGGTGTCGGTAAAGCGCTTGTGGAATATGCCTTAAAACGCGCCCAAAAAGCCGGTTATACAATCGTTATCATGCATGCTATGTTATCTGTCGTTGCTTTTTATGAAAAGCTCGGATTTAAGCAAGATGGTGACATTTTTGAAGAGCAAGGTATTACCTTTGCCAAGATGATTAAAAAAATATAGGAGAACGCCATGCTAAACGAGGATGAAATTTTTCAAACATATGTTGTTAAACGTCTTGCAAACGATCATAATTTAGGGATGCGAGAATATCTTGATTCATCTGAATATGATTTAGCCGAATCCGATTCTCTGAAATATTTATCGGAACAATCCGGTATTGAATTGCTTCCCGTTGAAGAAAAATGGATAAAAGAACCTGACGGCAGAAATGAAGATGAAGATAACAAGCGATACAGCGGTGATGATAAGCCTGAATTGATTCCAGCCATTAAAACGCGCGATATTATTGCCTCTCGTGCAGAAAATATTGCACGTATTGTGCAAGCATTCCCCCCTGCTCTTGCTCAAAAAATCATCGCTTTTGAACAAAGTACGCAATACTTTTATGCACCCGGATACACGAAGAGTGAGCGGTTAGCCGTTGACATTGAAACGGCATTATCTCTTGTACAAGATAACAGAACGCTTCAGCAACTTGTTATTAAACATCGCGATCGTCTTTTCGTTCCTCTTTCAAGATCCGAGCAAAATAAAGCTCGAAAACAAGCCACGGACGACAAAAAGAAACTTGATTTTCACGATCTTGCAATCAAAACCATCCACACCTCAGATATGAAACAAAAGGCTGTTTTATTAAACGAGATGCTTCAAAATATGGCTTACAAAAATCCGAATGATATCTGCGAATTTTTCCACATAGATGCCACACAATATGCTAATCGTTCTTCCGCATGGCATGCACGCATTACATCAGAGATGACATATAATATATATAAAGAGCTTGATACGATATATAAAAAAATCGGCTACCCGAATAAAGCCACCAAAGAAAAAATAGAAAAATATACATTTAACTATAACAAATATCATGTAACCCCTAAGCTTCTCGGCCCCAACGGTGCCTTTAAGCAGGGTGGCATTTTCGGCCCTGACAGCAAATTAGCCCTTCAAAACATCGAAAGTGCGCCCAAAGATGTTACTTTGCCTGCACAAAAAGAAGAACGCATTACGGCTAATAACAAAAATATTAAACCGGAGGTCTATATCCAAAAAAAGATAGATTTCGGTAACGGTTATTAACGCTCATAAAAAAAGCCCGAATTATTCGGGCATTTTTTTATGCAAAGCTTGCCATTCAAACCATTTGGCAATTTTCAAAAATCTGAAATAAGCATAAGAAGTAGCCATCCAAAATCCGCACAATCCATATAAAACATAACGTCTTTTAAAGTAATAGATTAAGAATTGACGTGGCATTTCCGTATAAAGACGCAATTTTGAATATTTTTTATTTTTCTTCAAAGCCGTCTGCACCAATTCATCTGTATACATATTAAGCTTATACCATAACTGTGTTAAAGAAACATAAGAATAATGCCAAATTTTTGATTTAAGCTTTAAAACAGAACACCCTTCATTCAAAACAACTCTGTCATGCGTTAAATCATCCGGCATATTTGCTTTTTTTCTGTTATAAAGCCTCACCAGATTATATGTTTTTGCAAAAAAACGCGGTTTCAAATCACCGGGCAACATATCACATATTTTGATTTTATAAGCATCCGCCGTCGGATTTTCTTTGACGGCTTTAATTTCTTTAATTAAATCAGCCGACAAAACCTCATCGGCGTCAAGCGACAAAACCCAATCGTTTTGACATGCGTTTTGCGCAAAATGTTTTTGAGATGAAATATTTTTCCATTGATGAAATAAAAAGTTCGCACCGTATTTTAATGCGATTTCCTTTGTTTTATCCGTACTTCCGCTGTCAATGACAACTATTTCATCGGCAACCTCAGATGCGGCTTTTAAGGTTTTATCCAAACGTTTCTCTTCATTTAAAGTAACTATATAAATCGAAAGCTTAATCATTTTAAAACTGCTCCAAAACTTCAGCTAACTCTTTAGCTTTATCTAAATTAAACATAGCTGTGGCGTGAAAACCGGCATCAACATGCACGATTTCACCCGTCACGGCGGCACCGAGCGGCGAAAGCAAGGCCAATGCCATATATCCGACTTCTTCCTGCGTCACATTTTTTCTAAGAGGTGTGTTCAATTCATTATAGCGTAAAATTTTCTTAAAATCACCGATACCGGATGCCGCAAGCGTTTTAATCGGTCCTGCCGAAATAGCGTTCACACGCACACCCTGTTTTCCCAAATCTGATGCGGCATATCTGACAGAAGCTTCCAACGCGGCTTTGGCAACACCCATAATATTATAATTCGGTACATATTTTTCAGAGCCTAGATAAGTTAATGTTAAAACAGACGCGCCTTCGCTTAAAATAGGTGCGGCACATCTGCAAGCTTCCAAAAATGAATAACACGAAATGTGCATTGTATTTAAGAAATTATCAAGCGTCGTATCAATCGTACGACCTTTAAGCTGGTCCTTGTCAGAAAAGGCAATGGCATGCACGACAAAATCAATTTTACCCCATTTTTCCCCCAATTCTTTGAAACAAGCTTCAACGGAAGCCGAATCTGACACATCGCATTTAATGAGCATATTTTCATGTTCAAGCTGTTCGGCAAGCGGTTTCACACGTTTTTCCAAAGTTTCGTTCTGGTATGAAATCGCGAGTTTTGCCCCGGCGCCATCCAACGCTTTGGCAATTCCCCAAGCAATGGAATGATCATTGGCAAGGCCCATGATTAAGCCTTTTTTATCTTTCATCAACATGAATAAAGTTCCTTCATAAAATTAACGTTACCTGTCTTGTACCCGATTTTATCATAAAAGTAAAACCTTTTATCGCACTTATAGGGCGGAAAAAATCATCATTTTAATTTTACAATATACTTCCGTTATTTTTGATGCACATACATAAATCGGTCTTGATTTTTCATATAAAAATGTTTAGGATGAGCCGTAATTTTAAAAAGGAAACGAAAATGACACAATTAAAATCTGAATTTTTAAATATCATGTTAGAGCGCGGTTTTTATAATCAATGCACTGATTTACAAGGTCTTGACAACTATATTTACGACTGTGAAAAACAAGGTAAACCCGCCGTCGGATATTTAGGTTCGGACCCCACGGGAGACAGTCTCCATGTCGGACATATCGTTCCGGTTATGATGATGCGCTGGTTTCAAAAATGCGGACATAAACCGTTAACGCTCGTCGGTGGTGCAACAGCCAGAATCGGCGATCCGTCAGGTAAAGACAAATTACGTCCGTTTTTAGATGAAAAAACGCTCGAGCAAAATACAATCGGGCTTAAAAAGTCTTTTCAAACCTTTCTTGAATTTTCCGATTCCAAAAACGGTGCGGAAATGGTTGACAACTGGGATTGGTTTAAGGATATGAATTATCTTGCCTTCTTGCGTGATATCGGCTCATGTTATTCGGTCAATAAAATGCTGACGATGGACAGCGTCAAAACGCGTCTTGAACGTGAACAACCGATGAGTTTTTTGGAATTTAATTATCAACTTCTGCAAGGTTACGATTTTTGTGTTTTATACCAACGCTACGGGTGCCGTGCACAAATTGCCGGTGCCGATCAGTGGGGTAATATCACTTCCGGCACGGAACTCGGCAGACGTCGTTACAATGTTGAATTATACGGTTTCACGAGTCCGATTATCACAGATTCAAACGGCAAAAAAATGGGCAAATCCGAGGGCAATGCCGTTTGGATTAATGAGGAAAAACTGCCCGCCTATGATTATTTTCAATATTTCAGAAACATCGGCGATGCCGAAGTTGGCAAGTGCTTAGCCATTTTTACCGACTTACCGTTGGATGAGGTTTACCGTTTAGCCGCACTCAAAGACCAAGAAATTAACGAAGCCAAAAAGATTTTAGCCTATGAAGCAACAAAGATGTGCCGGGGTGAAGCTCAGGCAAAAGCTGCCCTCGAAACGGCCGTTAAAACTTTTGAACAGGGTGCAAGCGGTGATAACTTGCCCGTCATAAAAGCAGATTTAAACACAGGTATCGGCGTGTTGGATGCCTTTTTGCAGGTCGGTTTTGTTGCTAGCAAAGGCGAAGCAAGAAGACTAATCAAACAAGCCGGATTAAAACTGAATGACAAAACCATTACTGATGAAAACTATATCATTTCCGCAAATGATATCATAGATGGACAAGTTAAGCTTTCGCAAGGCAAGAAAAAACATGCTCTTATCAAAAGCGCATAAAAACAAAATGCAAAATTAAATATTTTTCTTGTATATTGTTTTCAACTTGCGTATTGTATGATTATTCTTTAAGAACAAAAACGAAAGGATTTATAAAATGACAGCACCTTTAATGCCTAAAGCCACGGCTGTATGGCTTATTGATAACACTGCATTAACATTCCGCCAAATCGGAAAATTTTGCGAAATTCACGAGCTTGAAATTCAAGCCATTGCTGACGGCGATGTTTCTCCTTATATGATGGGCTATGATCCGATTGCCAACGGGCAATTAACAAGAGAAGAAATTAAACGTTGCGAAGCCGATCCTTCGGCAGATTTGGTTGCGAGCATTATGGAAAAAAATGTTAAAGAAATCAATGCACGTAACAAAAAGGTTTTAACACCTTCTCAGCGTTTGGATAAGCCCGCGGCAATTTTATGGCTCATTCACAATTGCCCCGATTTAACCGATGCTCAAATCAGCAAGCTTGTCGGCACGACAAAACCGACTATTTTAAGCATTAAAAACGGCACCAGAGAAGACATGGCCTCCCTTCGTGCCAAAGATCCCGTTTCTATCGGCCTTTGCACCGAATTGGCTTTAGATCAGGCTCTCAGAGCGGCCAAAGAAAAGCTTGAAAAAGCAACGCAAAAATTGCAGAAAAAAGCTACTAAAAAGAAGAAAAAGGCTCCTGCCAAAAAAGCAGTTGCAAAGAAAACGGCCGCTAAAAAAGCACCGATTAAAGCTACAGCTAAAAAAGCAGCTGTAAAAAAGGCTCCTGCTAAAAAAACAGCCGCAAAGAAAACGGCCGCTAAAAAGGCACCGGCTAAAGCCACGGCTAAGAAAACGGCTGTAAAAAAGGCTCCTGCTAAAAAAACAGCCGCAAAGAAAACGGTCGCTAAAAAGGCACCTGCTAAAGCCACGGCTAAGAAAACGGCTGTAAAAAA
>JAGCOI010000208.1 GCA_017645485.1 Alphaproteobacteria bacterium
ATCATCTTAATCAATAACGGGCAAATCATCATTTTCAGAAAAGTTTTAAGCTTTATCCGCAAAGACACTGTTGTTCCTTTTGCGGCCTTAAAAGGGCTGGACATCTTTTTTACCCCGACAACCGGTCGTTATTGCCTGCAAATAATTACAGACCGCAAAATCACCCGAATATTCAACAAATTATCTCCTGATGATTTAAGGTGGGTAAAATGTTGCCTGATTGCCGAAATGATTGAAGAAAAAACAGATTGATAAAATCAAAAAATGCTTTATATTAAATGCAACTTATATTTTTTAGCAAAGGAAATTACAATATGTCAAAACAAGCCAAAACCGTCAAAAAACAACCTGCTTTGAAACCTGCGGTTAAAAAAACCGTCGGCAAATCCGTCTTGAAAAAAACACCCGAAATGGATGATGCCGTGGTTGACAGTTTCATTATGGAAGTGGATGAAGAAGTTAAAAACGACAGCCTGAAGGCTTTTTTTCAAAAATACGGTTTATATATTGTTGCTTTTGTTGTTCTTATCTTAAGTGCAACCGTCAGTTTTGACACCATTAAAAATTGGCGTGAAAATCAATTTAAGGCTCGAACGGATGAATATATAGCCGCCAATTATGCGCCGACCAACGCAGAAAAAATCAAAGTTCTTGAAAAGATTGTTTCCGGCAATCACGGCATATACAGTGAACTGGCCCGTATTCAAATTGCCGATTTGCTTTTTGAAGAAAACAAAACCGAAGATGCTTTGAATTTACTTGAATTCATTATCACAAATGACGAACTTAATCCGCGTATCAGAAATCTTGCCGCTTTCAAGGTTGCTGCCGCAAAAATCGACACGGCGTCGTATGAACAAATCGAATCATTACTCATGCCGATCATCAGTGCAAACGATTCATGGTCGCCGATTGCTCAAGAATATTTGGCTTTAGCTGCCATTAAAAACGGCAAAATTGAAAAAGCAAAAGCAATTTATACGAATCTTCTGCAAGATACGCGCCTTTCCGTTGAATTCAGAAATCGTATTCAAGATATGCTCACAACAATTGCCGATATATAAATTAAAGGTTGAAACTTATGTTTTTTAATGCAAAAAAAATTTTGCCTGTATTGCTGTGTCTGACAGCGGCTTCCTGTTCAAGCCACAAAGACTTGCCTCAAGGCAAACGTATTTCGATTATGGACACACCGTCTCTTGCGGATGTGTCTGCCATCAAAAAAGCCGACATTCATCTTTCGTCTCCGGTTGATATACTTGTTTGGTCTCAGACCGGCTCAAATGCCGCTCACTTAAACCAAAACATCTCTGTTTCCAAAGAGGCCGAAACACTTTTTACGTTTGATTTCGGCAAAGGTTCTTCCAAAGGCAATTTATTAATGGCGGCACCGGTGGTCGCAAACGATATCGTTTACATTCAAAACGTTCAGGGAACCGTTAGCGCATTTAATCTTAAAGACGGCAAAAAACTGTTTTCTCGAAAATTATCTTCTTTAAATAAAAATGATTCGGCAAGCGGCTCAAACGGTGTCGGCTTAGCCGTTGACGGCACGCGTTTATATGCACTGGCCGGCTTTGGCGGTGTTTTTGCACTCGATGCTTCAAGCGGTGAAATGATATGGCGGCGCGATTTGAATTTACCTATTCGTACCGCGCCGACAATCGCGGACAATTTGCTTTTTGTTCAAACAATCAACAATCAACTGTTTTGCCTTAATGCAAAAGACGGAACGGAAATATGGCGTTATAACATTTCGGCTGAAGATACCGTTTTGGCGGGCGGGGCCACACCGGCCTTTGATAAAACAACCGACACTGTTATTTCAGCTTTTTCAAACGGCGAACTTCAGGCTTTTAATGCCAAAATCGGTTATCCTGTCTGGTCTCAAGATTTAATTAACACGACCTTATTACCCTCCCCCATTCATGCCGTTAAAGCTTCGCCCGTCATTGATAATAAAATTGTATATGCCGTCGGAAGTAATGCACAAACCATGGCTGTCAACATCGAAACGGGTGATATTATCTGGCAAGCGCCCTTGGGCGGTACAAGTTCGCCTCTTGTCGACAAAGAAGTACTTTTTATGGTTTCGAGCGACTATGAATTGCTTGCTCTCGATAAAAAATCGGGCGACATTTTTTGGCGTTC
>JAGCOI010000209.1 GCA_017645485.1 Alphaproteobacteria bacterium
AAAAATTTTACATCAACAAGGTGTCGATTATGTTGTGAGTGTTGCCGGTTACAGTCTGCTCGGCGGACAAGGTGAAAATGTTGCCATGGCCGTTATCGGACTTAAAAATTGGAAAGAACGTACATCAAAAAATCTTTCGGCGGAATCGTTGATTCAAAAATTTTCTTTTGAATTTAAGAATACTCAAAATGCCGATATCAATTTTTTTGCCCCACCATCTATTCCGGGGATAGGCCAATCCGGCGGATTATCGTTTGAACTGCTTGCGTTAAACGGAGCAATAACACCGCAAGAACTGTATCAAAATTTACAATCTTTACTTCAAAAATTAAATACCTCACCCGAGTTTTCTTATGCTTTCAGCACATTTACTGCCGACACACCGCACATTTATCTTGATATAGACCGTAGAAAACTTGAGGCAATGAATGTACCCGTATCTAACTTATTTGAAACATTGCAAAACAATTTAGGCTCGAGATATGTTAATAACATTGCCTTAAACGGACAAGTCAATAAAGTAATTGTTCAGGCGGATTTTGATTACAGACATAATTTGGATGATGTTGAAAATTTATATGTTACGGCCCTAAACGGTTCTCAAATAAAACTGAAAAGCTTTGCAAACATTCATACCGATATCAGTCCGAAAATTATTTCAAGATATAATTTATACACCTCAGCCGCCATCAATGCTCAAAGTGCGGAAAATGTACCAAGCGGCACGGCAATTGATAAAATTTTAGAAATTACCGACCAATTTTTACCGAAAACATTTCGTATTGCATGGACCGGTCTTTCTCTGCAAGAAGTTGAAGCACGCGGATTAGCCGGTATTTTAATTGTGATGGCACTTATTTTTTGTTATTTATTTCTTGTTGCTTTATATGAAAGTTGGATGTTGTCATTTGCCGTTATGTTTTCAACCGTATTTGCCATTTTAGGTGCATTCCTCGGTTTGCATATTATGGGCGAAAGTCTTAGCATATACGCACAACTCGGATTAATTATGCTTATCGGCCTGGCTGCTAAAAATGCTATCTTAATTGTTGAATTTACAAAAAATTACCGCAAAGCCGGCTATTCTATTTTAGAGGCTTCTCAAAAAGGAGCGGGTGAAAGATTCAGAGCTGTTTTGATGACTGCCCTGACATTTATTTTAGGTATTTTCCCGATGCTAATCGTGAAAGGAGCCGGTGCGGCTTCTCAACGCGCAATCGGTACATCGGTTTTTTTCGGTATGATTGCGGCAACTTTTATCGGTATTATTTTTATTCCGGCATTATTTGCCCTTTTTGAAACAATTACGGAAAAATCCACAAAAAAAAGGAATACAAAAAATGAATTATAGTCTGTTTATTGTTCTTTTGACCGTTACGGCGTGTTCCGTCGGTCCCGATTATAAAACAAGAAATGTGTTTGAGGACAGCCAAATTGCCGAGAGTCTTAATTTGAAACATGTGGGGCATCAAATATCTCCAAAATGGTATAGAAATTTTAATGATGAAAATCTCAACATATTGATTGAACAATCATTAACTTCAAACACCGATGTTTTAAGTGCTATTGAAAAATTAAGGCAAGCACGTACGTTGATTAAAATATCCGAAAAGCAATATTTTCCGATGCTGAATCTAACAGGCGGATATGATTACAGTAAAGCTTCAAAAAATATCGGTTTAAGTGCTGACACCGATTATTTTGCCGTCGGATTTGACAGTGACTGGGAAATTGATATTTGGGGTAAGGGACGACGTTTAAATGAACAACGCAGAGCACAATTTTATGCATCATATTACACACTGCAAAATATTAAAAATGTTATCACGGCCGAAGTTGCCAATACTTATTTTTCTTTAAAAACACTTGAAGAACAAAAACGTATTGCATTGGAAAATCTTAAATTACAACAAGATATTTTTAAAACCGTTCAAAACAAATATCAATCCGGTATTGCCGATGAAAGCGCATACAGACAAAGTGCTTATTTGGTTGAAAAAACAAAATCTTTGATTCCTTCTTTGGAAACGCAAATTATCGCACAGAAAAATGCTCTTTTAATGTTGACCGGGCGTTTGCCCAATACGGATGATTTTCTTTTTAAAACACAAAAAAATCCTATAAGGCAAGCTTATCAATACGACTTAAAAAATCTAACGGATTTACCTGTTGATATTATTCGTACCAGACCTGATGTGAAAGCGGCCGAAAATGATATGATTGCTCAAAATGCTGCTATCGGTCAGGCTGTGGCTTCACTCTATCCGAACATCAGTTTAAGTGCCTTATTTTCTTTACAATCAACAAAACTTTCAAATCTTTTTGATCATTCCAGCAAATCTTATGGTTATCAACCGTCTCTGTTGTTACCGATTTTCCATTGGGGGATTTTGGAAAACACCGTCAATCTCGAAAAACAAAAGATGGAAGAAACCTATCAAAATTATCGCAAAGCAATATTAACAAGTGTGGAAGAACTTGCCAATACCATAACAGACCTTAAAAACGAATATCAAACAAATCGTGCAACTCGAAACGGAACATATAATCTGCAAAAAGCCTATCAAGCCATGAAACAAAAGTATAACAGCGGTCTTATAGAATATTCTTCCCTTTTAGAGATTCAGGAGGATTTATTGCAATCACAAACAGCCTTGGCTCAATCCGACGGAGCGATATTAAAAAAAATTATCGCTTTTTATAAAGCAACAGGCGGCGGTTATAATAACGTATTGCCTTAACAAATTTCATTGCTTTTTTTGATATAATTTGATATATGTACAAATCAAGATGACTAGTACGGAAATATCAAATGACCTTTAAAAAAAGCTTTTCTTTGAAAAATATTACAAATAACAGAATATCTTGGATAGACGGCTTAAAAGGGCTTGCTATGTTGCTTATTTTAATGATGCATACCGGCTCGGATAAAGGTGTTCATATTTTTGGAATGTATACGGATAAGTTCTTTTTAAGGCTAGGCGGTAACGGCTGGATAGGTGTTGTACTGTTTTTTCTTCTTTCAGGCTTTTTATCATATCACAGTTTATATGCTTATTTTAAAAACGCTGATTATTCTCTTAAAACCGTTACGGCTTGGATAAAATACAGATTTATACGATTGATACCTTTATTTTATTTGGCTGTATTGATTGGTTTTTTGTGGCATGAGCATTATCTTTGGCTTGGCAGTCTCGGATATCCCAAAATTAAAAATTTAATCATAAATCTTTTATTTATTCACGGATTTTTTCCGAATTATTGTGCCAATATTTTAGGCATAGAATGGTATGTCGGCGTGTTGGCAATTTTTATATGTTTGGTACCGTTCATCTTTAAGATTGTCAATTCATTAAATAAAAGTTTGGTACTGTTTGCCATATCTGTTGTTATAACATATTTTATGAAACAATATCTCAATTCGTTAACCCCGGTCGGAATACATCTTCCCGTATATAAAAATTTTGTAAATGCTTTCAGTATTATTGAAAATTTTTCAACATTATGTCTGGGCATTGTCTTGTTTTATCTATATCAATACATAACGAACCTATCCGTTTGCCATAAAATCGGTATTTCTTATGTTTTAATGATGGTAAGTTTTGTTTTATTGTATCAAAATTTATATGCTCAAAGCACTTTTTTATTGATGAATACTCATACCGTATGGGCTCTTTGTTTTGCTTTACTTATCATCTCACAAATGATACATGAAAATTTTTTAATTTGTAATCTTGTATTCAAATTTATCGGACGCTATTCATGGCCTATTTATTTGTTTCATTTCTTCTTAATTGATTTATACAGAAAAAACATAGCCGTCAAAACAAATTATCCGATGGTTAATTGGGTTATCGAATTCGTTTTTATAGTGGTGTGTTGTTGCTTATTGTCTTTTGTTTTGACTAAATATATTGATCGTCCGCTTATTTCTTTCTTATCTCGTCATTCAAACGCTCATAAATAAATTCGGTATTTTGTAAAAAATCTTTTACTTGCTTTATAAACAAAATCAGAGTATATAGATTGTATACTATTATTTTTTTGTAGGAGAATTTGAAATGTTTGCCAAACCCGAAGTTTGTATTTTACCCGTTGCCGGACTTTCAACGCGCAACTTACCGGCCACAAAGGTTTTACATAAAGGCTTTTTAACCCTAAACAATTTACCGATTATTTCATATGCCGTTGATTGTTGTAAACAGATAGGTATTAAGGAAATCGTGTTTATATACAGCGACCAGTCATGCAAACATTTATACGAGCAATATTATGCACCCTACCCGTTTTTGGAAAATTACTTAAAAGAAAAAAATAAGCTTGATTTATTAAAGCTTTTACAAGATGCCATTCCCGAAGGCATGAAGTTTTCTTTTGCTTTACAGGAAAAGCCTTTAGGTAACGGTCATGCCATTTTAATGGCTAAAGAAATTGTCGGCAAACGTAATTTTATTGTGATGTGGCCTGATGATGTGTATATCAATTTTAACGGTCCGTGTGTTTTACAAGAGCTCGTTGATGTTTATCAAAAAACAGGCGGTGTTGTTGAGAATATTATGGAATTTAAACGCGAAGAAATGGTGCGTTACGGTGCCTTGGTTGATGCCAAACGTGATGGAAATATGGTTCATGCCAAAGGTTTGGTTGAAAAGCCGGCTTTAGAAGAGGTGCCGTCTAATTTTGCAAGCATGGGGCCCTACATTTTGCCGAATGTTGTGATGGATTTATTACCGATTGTAAAAAAAGGCAATAACGGTGAAATCAATTTGACCGATGCAATTAATTTGGCTGTGCAACAAGGTGAACCTTTAACAGGCGTTTTATGCAAAGCAGAACGTTTTGATTGCGGTACCAATAAGGATTTAGCCAAGGCTAATCTTAAACTGACTTTAATACAAAACCCTGACATGCGCGCCTACGCTAAAGAAATTTTGAAAAATTTGGATTAAAGGTGTTATTCGCCCAAAACCATAAATAAATAACTCATTACGATAAAACCGGTAAATACGGCAAAGGCTGATTTATCTGTTTCTTTATAACCGTATGTTTCCGGCAAAATTTCGTTAATAACAACAAAAAGCAATGTGCCGCCGGCCATAGCCATGGCAAGAGGAATAAGCGATTGAGAAACACCGATAAATAAAAGACCTATCAACGCACCTAACGGTTGAATCATACCGATGGCAATAGATGTGCATGCCGACTTAAATTTTGAAACACCGGCGGCCACAAGTGAAATCGCAATTGTTAATCCCTCAGGAATATTATGTAAGGCAATACCGATTAATAAACTCATCGGATTAATAAACTCTTCGGCACTATACGCCACACCGACGGCCAACCCTTCCGGAAATTTATGAAGTGATATGGCAATTATAAAAAGCCATGCCTTTTTCAAATCAAATTTTGCGCCGTGACGTACCATATTGTTATGTTCATGCGGCAATACGGCATTTAATATCCAAACCAAAGCCACACCGACAGCAACAGCACCGCAATAAGCAAAACCCGCAACATGAATATCTGAATAAAAAGTAATCAGTTGAGACATTGCCGGAACGAGCAATGCAAAAAACGAGGCCGACAGCATAACACCTGCGGCAAGATTAAGTAAAACATTGATATTTGTTTGCGTATATTTACGTTTTAAAAAAATAGAAAAACCGCCCACACCGGTAAACAAACCGGCAATCAGCGCACCTAAAAAACCATGTACAAAATTAATATTTGAAAAAACATCACTCATTATTTTCTTTTCCTTTTGAACGTTTCAAATGATCCATCGAAATCGTTTTTGTTTCTAATTTTTCCTTAAAAATTTCACAAAATTTATCTCGCATCAGCTGTGCATTTTCAACATCGGCAAACGAAATATTGGCAGAACAGTTGTCATCTTTTTGAATGCTACCGCCGCAAGCTTTAAATAACCCATCAATCAGACAAAGGGTTGAAAGCATATCATAAGCCATTGTTGTCGGATTTTCGGCATCTTTTAAAAGCATCAATTCTTGATAAACCGGATTTCTGCTTTTAGAAATATTATCAAGGCAACCGTAATCCATTTCAAGATGTTCGGCACATAAAGCCGGAACAATCGTCATACGCAAACCTTTGTTTTGTGCGTAATCAAACAAATATTTTGCGGCATCTTGACAATATTTAAAATTATAACACTCCAAATTCGGTAAATAATATCCGTGTTCATCTTTGTTTTGTAAAACACTGCCCATTACAACAACTTTTTTGATTTTTTTCAAAACCGTATCATGCGTGGCTTTAATATATTTAACAAAATCATCAAAAGGTGCATTCAAGAGAATATATACATTTTTATCTTTAACGGTTTTCATATATTCCTGCAAAAAAATCGTGCCGCTTCTGTGAACGGTAACACCGGCATTTTCGATAATACCCGTAAAATCATTTTCAATATAATGATTTTCCAACTCTTCGTTTTGAATATCATAATCGCCGCCCGGAACAGCCCTTACAAACGGATAGCCGAGATGCGCCATGGCACCTTTTGCAAAAATAGCACGGCGACGACGAACTTCATAAGTTCCGAGTTGTGTTATAATACCGCGGATATTGATAAGCTTTAAGTCAGCCAAATAAGCCAAAATCACCAGTGAAGCCAAATCGTCCGAATAATTATTGATATCCGTCCACACCAAGACTTCGGGTATTTTTTTCTCTTTTTTAGGCATACCTTACTTATCCAATTTATCTTTCAGTAATTGATTAACCATTTGAGGATTTGCCGAACCTTTTGAAGCCTTCATCACCTGCCCGACAAACCATCCGAACAAATTCGTTTTTCCGCTTTTATAAGCTGCTAAATTATCTGCATTCGAAGCAATCACTTCATCAACGATTTTTTCAATTTGAGAAGAATCGGTAACCTGTTTTAAGCCTTTTTCTTCAACAATTTTGATAGGAGACTGACCTGTTTCAAACATCAATGCAAAAACATCTTTTGCAATTTTACCGCTGATGGTGTTATTTGTGATTAAATCAACCAACTGACCGATCATTTCAGGCTTAATCGGCGACTGTTCAAGTGTTAATTTGTCTGCATTTAAGCGTGCAAAGAAATCACCCAAAATCCAGTTAGCAACCTTTTTGCCGTCATGACCTTTAGCCGCTTTTTCGAAGAAATCGGCCGTCTCGCGTGATTCGGTTAACAAATCCGCGTCATAAGCCGTTAAGTTAAAATCTCTCATAAAGCGCTCTTTTTTTGCATCAGGCAATTCAACCATTTGAGCTCTGATATTTTCAATATATTCATCCGTTAAATCAAGCGGCGGTAAATCCGGCTCCGGAAAATAGCGATAATCATCGGCATATTCTTTTTTGCGCATAAATTTTGTTTGTCCTGTTGCTTGGTCAAATCGACAGGTTTGCTGTTCAATCGTTCCGCCTTGTTCATATACTTCAACTTGGCGTTTAGCTTCGCTTTCAATGGCCTGCATTGCAAATTTAACGGAGTTCACATTTTTGACTTCGGCACGTTCGCGCAAGCCCTGTTCTCCTTTTAAGCGAACGGAAATACTTGCATCACAACGCATGGAGCCTTCATCCATATTACCGTCACAAGTGCCTAAATAACGCACAATCGAACGTAACTTTTTCAAAAAAGCACCGGCTTCTTCAGGCGATCTGAAATCCGGTTCTGTCACGATTTCCATTAAACCAACCCCTGCTCTGTTAAAATCCACATAGGTTTTTTTAGGGTTTAAATCATGTATGGATTTGGCCGCATCCTGTTCAATATGAATACGTGTAATACCGATATTTTTTGAGGTGCCGTCAGATAAATCAATTTTGACATTGCCTTTGCCGACTATCGGGTATTCGTATTGCGTAATTTGGTAGCCGTTCGGTTGGTCGGCGTAAAAATAGTTTTTACGTGAAAAAACGGAGTGTTTATTGATTTGAGCATTTAAACCCAATCCGGTCTTAACGGCCTGACGTACACACTCTTTATTTAAAACCGGAAGCATTCCCGGCATACCGGCATCAATAAACGACACATTCTCATTGGCATCATCGCCGAATTCTGTTGATGCACCCGAAAAGATTTTAGATTTTGAAATAATTTGGCAGTGAATTTCCAAACCGCAAACAATTTCCCATTCGTTTTTTTCTGTTTTAATGGTGTATGTCATGTCTATTTCCTCTTAAATGCGGCATCTTTTTCCAAAGCATAAGCCGTTTTGAAAATTGTTTCTTCATCAAATGCTTTACCAATCAGTTGCATACCGAGCGGCAATCCTTTGGAATCTAACCCGACAGGCAAACTGAGCGCCGGCAATCCCGCTAAGTTCACAGAAACCGTGAACACATCATTTAAATACATATTAATCGGATTTTCCTGCATGCTTTCATCACCGATTTTGAATGCCGAAACAGGAGATGTCGGTGTTAAAATAACATCACATTTTTCAAAAGCTTTTTCAAAATCTTGTTTAATTAAACGACGCACCTTTTGAGCTTTAACATAATAAGCATCAAAATAACCGGCAGATAAAACATATGTACCAATCATAATACGGCGTTTAACTTCCGTTCCGAAACCTTCGGTGCGCGTATTGATATATAAGTCATCTAATTTTTCGCCTTTAACGCGTAAACCGTAACGAATACCATCATAACGTGCTAAATTGGAAGAGGCTTCAGCCGGCGCAATAATGTAATATACAGGCAAAGCATACGGTGTATGCGGCAAATTGATATGAACAATTTCGGCACCTCTGCTTTGAAGCATCTGAGCGCTTTTATCCCATAAACCCGAAATTTCTTTATTTAAGCCGTCAGGTCTGTATTCTGATGGAATACCGATTTTCAAACCTTTAATATCCTGCCCTAAAACCTGTTCAAAATCAGGTACTTTCATATCAACCGAAGTTGAATCTTTTGCATCATATCCTGCCATGGCGCGAAGCATAATTGCACAATCACGCACATCTTTTGCCATCGGACCGGCCTGATCCAAAGAAGAAGCAAATGCCATAATACCCCATCTGGAACAACGGCCGTATGTCGGCTTAATACCCGTAATACCGCAAAAAGCGGCCGGTTGGCGAATGGAACCGCCGGTATCCGTACCTGTTGCACCGGCACATAAATGCGCTGCAACGGCTGCTGCCGAACCACCCGAAGAACCGCCTGCAACAAGCGGTTCGCTTGAAGACCACGGATTAACCACCGGACCATAATAACTTGTTTCATTACTACCGCCCATGGCAAATTCATCCATATTAAGTTTGCCTAAGAAGCTTGCACCGGCATTAAGTAAATGTTGCGTAACCGTTGATTCATATTGCGGCACAAAACCATCTAAAATGTGCGAACAAGCCGTTGAGCGAATACCTTTGGTGCAAAACAAATCCTTAATACCGAGCGGAATACCCTCTAAAGCGCGATTTGTGCCGTTTTTGTAATGCTCATCGGAAAGACGTGCCTGCTCTAAGGCAACCTCGGGCGTTTCTAAAACATACGCGTTATATTCGCGCGTATTTTCCATTTTTTGGATATACGCATTTGTCAGTTCTGTTGCACTGAATTCTTTATTTTTAAGGCTTTTTAATGCCTCAGCGATTGTCAGTTCCGTTAAATCAGTCATCTTTTTACTCCACCACTTTCGGTACGGCAAAATAGCCGAATTCCTGCATCGGCGCATTTTTCAAAATTTCCGTTTTCAAATTGCCGTCCGTCACATCATCTTCTCTTAAAGGTAATGTTGTATCATTAACCGAAACCAAAGGTTCAACATTTTCGGTGTTGACTTCGTTTAATTGTTCCACCCAATTTAAGATTTTATTAAATTCGTCTTTGGTTTGTTCCACCTTAGAATCTTCCACTTTTAAGCGTGCTAAAAATGCCACTTGCTTAACCGTATTATTATCCACTGCCATAACGACCTCTTATGATTTTTACTGCTGGAATGTTTTTAACAACAACTTTATTCAAATGCAAGGAATTTTTTTGTAATGCCCCGCTTTTTGCTTGCAAAAAAAACAAATATACGTTATCATAATTGTCAGATATGCCAATGGTTGCATATCCAGTGTCTTGGTTGGGCACGGGGTTTTAAAAGAACCTTCAAACTGTAGGCAGTGAGGATAACACTGTCAAAAGTGCTGTCTTTTTTTGTTTTAAAGAAAGCACACATTATCCCCGATATTTGGTCGGGGAGCCGATGGCGGATGTCCAAGGATTTTTCCTAAAGGCTATCGGAGTCATTTCCTACAGTATGATTCTTTTACTCTCCGACCGCCTTTCCAAAGCGGTCTTTTTTAATGATTTTTGGGAGAAGAGAGATGAAACAGAAAAGTTTTATTTTATTTATGGCATTAATGGCTTTTTCTTTTGAAACACAGGCTGAAACACAAACATTTCAGTGTGGTGATAATTGCACGGCAACCCTTGATGATAATGGTGTCATGCGTGTTTCGGGAACGGGACAAATGTGGGGATATGATAACAATGAAAGATGGCATACGCCTTGGTATTCTCAAAACCCCAAAATCAAACACCTCATTATTGAAGATGGCATTACAAATGTGGGAAAAAATGCTTTTTTTCTGGCTTATAAAATAGAAAAAATTGAATTGGCACAAACTGTGCAAACAGTTGATATAGGTGCCTTTGACGAGGTTGATTCGGTTAAAAGTATGACCATCTATGATTCAACGGTTTTCAAAGATCAAGACGATTTTATGGCGTATGGAAAATATGAAAATTTTAAGGTAAATTGCTACGGCAATTTGGAAACGTGCAAACAAAATTTAACATCCAAATCCCCAAAAATAAAGGCTATACCTCAATTTAATTACAAAGGCAAACGCATCTATACCGTTGAAGAAGCCAATATGGTAACCGGCAAAAAAAACAAAGTGATGATAAGATATAAATAAAAGCGGTTTACATCTTTATCATCATCGGCGGTAAAATTGCATCATGTTTAAGGCGATATAAAACCTTAAATTCTTCCATATCCGATAAAACTTTCATCATCGGCAGATTGCCGCCGTTTTCAATAAACTTTGTAAGCTTTTCCTGGAAGGTTTCACGGCGCGGATAATATTGCAAAACAAACTTATCTTCCGCATGAATTCCGGCCAATTCTTTGGCTTTTGCAATGGCGTGTTGCAAACCGCCGAGTTCATCCACCAAATGATTTTGCACGGCATCAATTCCAAGCCAAATACGTCCGCGAGCCAATCTGTCCATCTCACTGATGTCGATATGACGCACTTCGGAAACTTTTGTTGTAAAATCTTGATACACTTCATCCAAAGATTTTTCAAAAACCTGCTTTTCCGTTTCGGAAAATTTATGATTCATGCTTAAAATACCGGCATTTTGACCATATTTAACCTCACCGAAATGAATACCGAGTTTATCTGTTAAACCGCTTAAAACAAATTTTCCGCCAAACACACCGATAGAGCCTGTAATTGTTGAAGAATCTGCCATAATATAATCACCTGCCAGCGAAATAAAATAGCCTCCGGATGCCGCATAGGTGCTCATAGATACAACAATTTTAATATTCTTTTGTTTTTTTAGATTAACTAAAGCGGCCCTGATTTCATCGGAGGCGGCATAACTTCCGCCGGGGCTGTTGATACGCAAGACAAGCGCCTTTAAGTTTTCAATATCTTTTAATTCTTCTATTTGCTTTAAAACACTTTCGGAACCGATAACCGCATCACTGACCGGATTGTTGGAACTTTCACCGTCTTCTATCACACCTTCCAACACCAAGAAAGCCACCATAGGCAATTTCTTTTCCGTATTTTCGCCCATATGCGCCATATAATCCGTCATTGCATAGTTTTTGGCATGATATTTTTGATATAAACTCTCGTTCATTTCAAAACGATAACCGATATGGTCAATCAGCTTCATGTTTAATGCATCTCTTGCACAAACAGGCGCCATATCAACGGCACGCAACACATCACTTTCACTCAACTTTCGGTTAGAGGAAATGATTGTGGTATATTGTTTATTTAAACCACCGGCTAATTTTTCGATTTCTTCTTTATATGTCGGTGTAAAATCAGAATTTAAAAGCGATTCAACAGCCGTTTTATATTCATAACGTGCATAAAATTCCGGCTCAACACCTATTTTTTCCAAAGTATTTTTGAAAAACGGCACTTCGACGGCAACACCCGTTATACCGACATCCGAAACCGGTTGCATCCAAATTTCATCAAAAAATGAAGCTAAATAATATTCTTTTGTGCCTTGCCCGAATGAACCGAGCCCCGTCGAATATAAATAAGCTTTTTTGCCTTTAGATTGAAAATATCTTAAAGCGGATGCCACATCTTCGATTTGTGCCGTACTTAAACCCGTTGTATTTAATGTGGCGGATATTGCTTTAATTCTGTCATCCGTACCGGCAACATTAATTGCGCGAATTAAATCAAACACACTGTATGCGGATTGTTTTGTAAATTCCGCAAACAAATCATCCTGACGCATTTCGGCATATGCTAAATTAAAGTCAATATTTAATATGCTGTTATCCGGAATACGACCGAGCGTTGATTTCGGGTTCATCAAAGAAAGAACGCCTAAAAGCACCAGAATAAAGATAATTCCGAAACCGGCAAACGTATAAACAATCGTTTTTCCGATAAGTTTAAAAGCTTTCTTTTTTTTCTCGTGCATTTTTAACCTCGCGTATCTGTCTTTGTTTTGAATAGGGACAATATATTGTATTTGCTTTTGAAACGCAACTTTTTAAACCAAGTTATTGACTGATGGTTTTTTAAACAAATTTATTGTTTTAAAA
>JAGCOI010000210.1 GCA_017645485.1 Alphaproteobacteria bacterium
ATTGAAAATATCGGCATGAATCCTTCGTTTGATAACTTAAAATATAAAATCACCACGAATGATTTTGCCTCATTTAGAAACAAATTTTCCTTAAACACACCGGATTGGCCCTTATTTACACGTTCCAAAAACGTTGACAGCGAGGGTATATTCAGTGGCACATTAAATAATGCCAATATCCAGTCAACCACAAAATTTGAAAAAATAACCGGTACCTATAAGGGGCGCATTTTCAGTCAGGATGATACGGTTTTCTTCAGAGGAAATCTCGAAATCAAAGCACCTGATTTTATTGATTTTGCAAATCAACTCAATATTGAATATAACCCTGCAAATATGGGTGTCAGTGTGCTCACCTTTAAGGCTGATATTGAAGGCAAATACGGTTATTGGCGCACCTTAAACATGAACACATTCATCGGGCTTAATAATTTTACGGGGGCTTTTTCCTATCAGAAATCAGACGGAAAACCTAAAATTAAAGCAGATATCGCAACAAACCTATTTGAATTTGACCGGTTTATTTTTTCACCGCAAAAGAGAGCATCCGCACGCATTTCTAAAACACAAAACACATTCTTAAACAAACCTGTATGGAATAACACGGTCATGAATTTTGAACCCTTTACAAAATTCGATTTAACAGGTAAATTTGCCATTAAAAATCTGAGTTATTTAAATGACGATATCGAGAATGTACGTTTTCTTGCCGAAATCAAAAATGACGGTATAGATATTAAAAATTTCACGGCAACTAAAAACGGCACCCCTGTAAATGCCTTTGTTTCAATAGATTTAAAAGGCACCAAACCTTTTGTAAAAGGCATGTTTGAATTAACGAATTACCCTGTCGAAAATTTAGGTGGAAGTACTTATAACATCGAATCGGGCAAGGCAAACATCAAATGTAATTTTGAAGGCCCGTGCAGCTCCGAACTTGATTTTATCAAATCAGGGAAAGCCGATATTTCCTTTGATATTTCAAATCCCGTATTTAAAGGGTTCAACATTACCGCCATCGAATCGGATTTAAAAGAACGTTCTTACTCCGAAGATCTTGATAATGTTTTAACCAAATATCTTTTAACGGGAAAAACCGATTTTAACCTGATTGGCGGTGATATCCACCTTGAAAACATGAAATACGTCTTAAATAATGCTTTAATGTCATCTGACAGTGCTGCCATTGATGTTACTTCCGAAGGATCCATCGATTCTTGGAATACGGATACAACGTTTAATTTGACTTTTGATTCCTTAAAAGAAAAAATCGAAGCCGTCTCTTATAAATGGGAAGGCAGTTTATCCAATCCGACACTTATTATTCAATCAGATCTTTTAAAAAATCAATATGATGCCTACTGGGCAAAAATCGAAGAAGAAAAGAAGCAGGCAGAACAAGCACGGATTGCAGCTTTAACAAATAAAATGACAAAGGCTCAATTACAGGTGCGCTCCGAAATTCAACTCATCGAAACGGAAATTCTGCCCAGAATCAAAAAATACGAACCGGAATCCTTTGATTCGCGTACTCAAAGTGTTTATCACCGAATTGCCGACGAAACAAACGATATGCTCAAAACCTTAAAGTCTTTTGAAACGACGGCTCAAACACAATATACCGAACAAGATGTTGATGATATTATATTAAAAACCGAAGTTTTTCAACCGCTTTTGACCGAATTGATTAAACAAGCGGATGATAATTATATGTTTGATATGCAATTACATATTGCCGCCGCATTTAACAGAATTGACGGCATTTACCAAAATTCGCTCGAAAAAGCTCAAAATTATCAAAATACTTTAAATTCATATACCATGCGTTTAATGCAATTAGGCTCTTTGGTTATTTTGACCAGTCTTCCCGAAGTGCAACAATATCGTTTAACAATTGAAAATTCCATTGCCGAAATTGCAGATGCATATAACAAAGCACTTAAAGCAAAAACTTTTTCAGAATCGGAAGATACGCTTGCCTTAATGAGCAAATTCAATAAAGAAATTTCCGATCTCTTGGCTAAAGTTCAAGAAAAACTGAATACCCTTAACAGCGCACTTGAAAACCTATTTGAGTTTGTACAAGATGTTGTTTATTTTGAGCAAACCGGAACGCATAGAAAACCGAAAGATAAAAACAACGACAACAAATCGGCAGATGCGACAACATCAACGCAAACGAATGACAAATCTCAACAAACCGAACAGACAACATCTGATGTTTCAACATCGGATAATGTTCAAATTTCAGAATCCCTTCCAAACGAAACTAATGAAAATTCCGAAGAAAAACTGCCTAAAAAATTTATAAAGCAACAAGAAGAACCCGTAGTTGAAAAAACCGAAGGAATGCCCCAAACAACTCCTGTTGTTGAAGAAATAAAGGTTGAACAGATAACACCGATTGAAATTCAAACACCTGATTTACAAATCACGCCGATTGAAACAAAAGCACCTGTTATCGAGCAAGTAGAGCCCTTAAAGCCTCTTTTAATTCAGGTACAAGATGACTATTCTTCAAAACCGGCCATGAGCGGCACCATAATGCGCAAATCGGGTAAAACACAATTTAACACAACAACCTCAAACAATCCCAAAACGCTGTTAATACCGTCTGACGGTCAGGTTGCAGTCGGCGGTAAAATTACAAGAAAATAAAAAATACTGGACAACCTTTAAATATTATTGTAGCATTTGTCTGTGAGGTCAATATGAAACGACTTTTGATGTATTTTTTATGCTGTTTGTGCTATGCTTTTCAGGCATCAGCCGCGTCGTCCGATTCGGATTTGGCTATAACAACCATTCGTCAGCTGTATTGTAATAAAGAACATGGTATAACCGTTTGTACCACCCGCAACTTTGTTCCATACACAGGTATTATTAAAGAAGAATTCAACGATGGTCGCCTCAGAGTGATGGCTTATTTTCAAAACGGAAAAGCCAACGGTCGTCGAAAAGAATATTATGAAAACGGACAATTAAAGGAAGAAAGTTTTTATAAAGACGGTAAAATGGACGGACTTTTCGTTTCATACTACAAAAACGGTTTAATTGAACAAGAAGTCTATTATAAAGACGGCAAAATTGACGGACGTTGGAAATTATATAATCAAAACGGTATGGTTCAAAACGAAAAATATTATTATCAAGGCAACGAAACAGCAAACGCATCTTATACATATCAACAATAAATTGACGGCACCGTGTGCCTTTTTTTTATGCCGTTTTTAAGCGCCATAAATTTTTAATGTTGAAAACCCGAAAATAAATTTGTGCTTTTAAATATCATCTTCTATTTTATAAAAAATATAAGGAGATAAATATGACGATTGTTGCTATTTGGTGTCGCCATCAGGGGGATAATGTTATCGGTATCGGACCGCACATTCCGTGGCACATATCTTCTGATTTTAAGAGATTTAAGCGTATTACCGAAGGTGCTGTTGTTGTAGCCGGGCAAACCACATACGAAACTTTTCCGAACAGAACATTACCGAATCGAAAAATTTGTGTTTTAACGTTTGATAAAAATTACGAAATATCGGATAAAGAAAAT
>JAGCOI010000211.1 GCA_017645485.1 Alphaproteobacteria bacterium
ACTTTCTTCAGCCATTTCAGATCCAACTTTTTCAGTTATTTTTTCAGTGACAGTATGGTTTTGAAACATTATCATGCAAGACAAATCAACAAAAATGATACAACGGGTTTATATGAAATTGTTCAAAATCTTGCTCAAAGTGCCAATCTTCCCATGCCGAAAGTATATTTGATTGATGAAACTGTGCCGAATGCTTTTGCAACCGGACGTAATCCGAACCATGCGGCTGTGGCCGCAACAACAGGGCTTATTAAACTTGCTGATAAAAATGAAATTATCGGCGTTTTGGCTCATGAAATGAGCCATGTGAAACATTATGATATTTTAATATCTTCGGTTGCTGCGGTTTTTGCAAGCGCAATTGCGTTTATCGGTCAATTTGCACGCTATCAAAATCCGGCATCCAATCAAAGAAAAGGCAACGGATTATCTGTTTTACTGGCCGTTGTTTTTATGCCGATTGCCGCAAGTATTATTCAATTTTCGATTTCACGCACGCGTGAATATGCCGCAGATGCCGGTTCTGCGGAACTGACCGGACATCCCGAATGGCTTATTTGTGCACTTGAAAAATTAGAGGCCTATGCCAAACAAAAGCCGATGATTCGTGCAACGCCTCAAACGGCACACTTGTTTATTGTTAATCCGTTTTGTGCCTTTGGCGGCGGGTTATCATCTTTATTTTCAACGCATCCGTCTACAAAAAACAGAATTGAACGGCTCAGGCAGATGATAGGAAATAAATAAGTGTTTGTCAGAAAACATAAATGGCAGATTGTTTTTGTTTGTCTTGTCGTATTTTACGGATTGAATATATATATCAAACGTGCGGTTTATCCGTATTTTTTTGCTCAAAAATATGATGAAACGCTTGAAATATCAAAACAAGATTATTTTGAAACAACAGATAAAAAACCTTTTATGTTCAAGCGGGGAAAATATGCTTATACGCTTGTACCGAAGGTAAAATATGCCGTTGTGGCAAAAGTCGGTTTTGTTGACAGGTATGATACATTTTTTACGCATTTATATCGCGGTTATTCTCAAAATTTGTATATTAATCTGGTGCCTCAAGATTTATTGTTGGTTATCGGTGATATGGCGCGTGCGGAAATTTTTTCGAAATTTAAATTTGAACATGAAGAAAGGTTAGGGCGCGTATTATGTAAAGGTGTTAAATACAGAACTTCTTTTATGTCGGGATATTTATCTGAAGAAGAATATGTGAAAAACAAGAAAAAATATGAAGAATGTCATCCTTATATCAAAGCAAAAGAATATAACAACTATCATCCGATACCCGCAAACAACAACATCAATCGTGCACTTTCTATATTAAAAGCAGGAGATGTTGTTTATTTGGAAGGGTTTTTGGTTGATGTGCCTGACATGGGCTTAAAAACCGGTGTTCAAAAAAATCAATATCACGAAAATATTATTGTGCAAGGTATGGCACCCGGAATGTGCTTTATTTTATATACAACAAAAGTCATTTTAAATGGCTGGCTTTATCAATAAAATGTTTCACATGAAATTTATATTTGATTGTTTTTAAAAAAAGATAATATTTCTCTGATTTTGTTGTTTGAAAGTTTTTTTGCTTCGGGTTTTATATATGCTTTTCGAGCATTTTGAACAGACTGTTTCATATCATCAAAATGAGAAATCAATGGTGCTTTTTTATTTTGTTGTGCTTTTATAATAATTTGTTTTAGGTAACTAAGGTCTGATATGTATTCTTCATCTTCATTTCTTGCGCGCATTTTTTCAAGCAAAATGTCGCATTGCTCTGTTAAAGAGGCGATATCTTCTTTTGATAGAGGTTTTTGACGTTCTTTTTTGATAGCAGACACGATATCTTTGTCGCCGGTTTGAAATAAGGTTTCGCCGGCTCGGTTATACACTTTGATTGTATGATACAAATGCTCACTTTCAATTTGTTGCAATGTGTCTAACATACCCTGATATGCCGCATCATGTGAAAGACGAGAAGTAAAACGTGCAATCGGATATTTTTCGAGCTGTTCCTGATAACGACTGTATATTGAAATTCGGCTTTTAATTTCCGGTACGGCAACAACTAAAATATTTATTTGATAACCCGCAGGCAAAAGTTTTTGTTTAATTGTATTGCAAATTTGATTTGTGCGCATTGTGCCTTCAAAAACCATGTTATAATGATTTTGTATTGCTTCATCAAAAATGGCTGATGTCCATGTTCTGAAATCAGCATCCGTATATTCCGCAAACATTTTACCGTGTTTTTGGAAAATTTCTCTGGCTTGAGGATGCCAAAGGCGAAACTCATCACCATTGATTGAAATGATATTATCGTTATCCGAATTTTTCAGAATACTTTCGGTTAACACACTTTTACCGGCGCCGGGTTGTCCGCCCAGAATATACACTTGCGGACGAAAAACAGGTTTTTTATTTCGAAAGATATTTTCGCGAATTTTATCTAAAACACGTTCATGCATCTCAAATGGTAATTTATATTCGTCAAAGAGCATCTATTTTCCTGAATAATAATCTTTAACTTCCTTTGAATAAATATCTAAAATTTTTTCTTTGATGTCCTCATCGCCTTTGTACATGCGCTGTCTTTCCTTTGAAAGTATTTCTAATTCTTTATTCAGGCGTTTCAAAAGTTTTTGATTGCGTTCAGATTCGGGCTTACTTTCTTCTTCAATAATACGTGTACTGCATATCCCCATTTTAGCAGCCATAATTTCAATTGCCGTATCATTACGGGCAAGTCTTTGTGTTTCTGAATATTTTTGCTTTTCCATGGATTTTTCCTTTTTATAAAAAACTTATATGCAATGTATTTTGTTTAAATATATTTGTCAAGATTTTTTACTCAAAGTTTCTCTTTCAAATATTTACCGGTCCAACTTGTTTTTGATTTAATAATTTCTTCAGGTGTGCCGGTGGCGATGATTTGTCCGCCGCCGTCGCCGCCTTCGGGACCTAAATCAACAATATAATCCGCTGTTTTAATCACATCTAAATTATGCTCAATCACAACAACCGTATTACCTTGCTCAACAAAGCGGTGCAAGACTTTTAAAAGTTTGTTAATGTCATCAAAATGAAGTCCCGTTGTGGGTTCATCCAAAATATAAAGTGTTTTGCCGGTTGCTTTTTTTGTCAATTCTTTTGAAAGTTTAATACGTTGTGCCTCACCGCCCGATAATGTGGTTGCCGGTTGTCC
>JAGCOI010000212.1 GCA_017645485.1 Alphaproteobacteria bacterium
ATAGATGCACACTTATTTACACTAAGCACTAAAACAAATAAAAATACGAAGGTGTTTTTTGAACTGGCATCAGTTTTTGATACACAACCTCAGGATTTTTACCGTATATTTCCGGTCTTGATGATGAAACACCGTTCATATTAACATTTCTCGGGCCGAATTTACGCGGTGCCGAGTTAACAACCTTAAGTCCGCTCGGATCCACTTCGACAATATCCAAAGTATGTTCGTTTGTGCCGTCCGAAAACAGACGAAATGTCCCGTTAATACCGATATATCCGTCCTCATCTTCGATTGCTTCATGCAAATCTCTACCGCGTTTGGTACTTAAAGCCGAAGCCAATGCCACACCGTCATATGCATACACATACAGCGCATTCGGCATTTCGCCGAACAAATCTTTATATTTCTTATTAAAATAATCTTGATGAACACGCGCAATTGAGGGATAAACACCCTTAAACAACGTCGTTTCTTTTGTTAAATTCGTATTTTCCCAAACCGAAGTTCCGATAAATAAAACATCCGGATAGGCCACATCGTAATAACCGAAAGTACCGGCTATTGCTTTTAAACGGTTGCCCGTTTCCGCAATCAAAACCGTATCAAAATCTTTTGTTTTAATCATTTCCTGAACAAGTTCCGAAAACTCAAGGGAGGAAGGCTCAAAAAAACCTATCTTGGTAATTTCCACCCCGTTTGCCCCTGCGGCATCAAAAGCCGATTTGGCAATATTCAAACCCGCATCCGTATCGGCAACCACCACCGCTATTTTCCTTCTTCCTTTTTGAGCCGCATACGAAATAATACGATTGATTTGTTCATTGGATAATAAACCCAATGTATAAACACCGCCGCCCAAAACCTGCGGTGAAGCACTGAAAGATATCAACGGCACTCTTTTATGACGTGCAATATCGGCTACGGCAGAAACTTCTTCAAGCATCAAAGGGCCGAGCACCAATTCCACATCATTGTTAAATGCTTCCGCAACGGCATCGGCAGCCCCTTGTGCAGAACTCTTTGTGTCATAAAAACGAACCTGCAATTTTCTGTTATGCGTATCTTCCAAAGCCATCATGGCCGCGTTCTGCAAGCCCTTCCCGAAAGTCGAGGCCTTACCGCTTAACGGCAAAATCATGGCCACCTTAAAAGTGTCTTTATCAAATCCGCCACGTTCAAAATCTTCTGTTTCATAAGGCTCATATACCGACGGTGCACCATACGTTACACGCTGTCTTTGACCTGCCATTTGTCCGCATCCGGACAAACACAATGCTAAAATCATAAAGCTTATTTTTTTAAACACTTGAATTTTTCCCAAAAATTGAACAATATGCATGTATATGTAATTTAAAAAAAACAAAAAGTAAAGAGATATAAAATGTCAGATGCCGGATTATACATTGTCGCAACCCCCATCGGCAACCTTCAAGACATCTCAAAACGCGCGATTGAAGTGCTTGAAAATGCCGATATTATTGCTTGTGAAGACACACGCATTTCCAAAAAATTATTTACCTTGTTAAACCTGCCGACCAATAAAAAATTTATCTGTTATGAAGACCATAGAGAACAATCCGTTGCAACCGAATTAATTTCTTATATCAAAAACGGGGCATGTGTTGCCTTAATCAGCGATGCCGGCTCACCGCTTATTTCAGATCCGGGATATAAGCTCGTCAGATTATGCAAAGAACAAAACATTAAAGTCTGTGCCG
>JAGCOI010000213.1 GCA_017645485.1 Alphaproteobacteria bacterium
ATGTTGACGGATCGTTTTTATCAAACAAAGCCGAATCATTTCTGGAAGGGGTTTGAGATGCGGTCTCTTCGGACTTGCTGTTGCTCAAAACATTGTCAGGTGATTCGTGTACCTCATTTAAGCGTATATTTTGCTTTTGTTTTTCGGCACGTTGAGCCTGTTCATCCGAATTTGATTTGATGACCGTTCGGCAGGTTACAACGGTAACCTGTTCCCTTAAAACCTGCAATAAATCCGAGAACATATTAAAGGCTTCTTTTTTGTATTCGTTTAAGGGATCTTTTTGCCCGTATGCACGCAAAATAATGGTGTGACGCATCATGTCAAGCGTTGCAATATGTTCTTTCCATAAAAAGTCGAGCGTTTGGAGTAAAATGCTTTTATCAACCATTTTAACGACTTCCGGATCAATGGCGGCATTTTTATCTTCTAAATCTTTTTCGACTTCGTTTAAGATTTTTTCTTGCAAATCTTCGGTTGAAATGCCGTCTTGATTTGCCCAATTGACAACCGGAATGAGAAAACCTGTTGTTTTATATAATTCCTGCTGCAGGGTTTCAAGCTGCCAATCGTTTTTATCGGAACCGTAAGGGATATATGTTTCGACCAAATTACTTAAACATTCCTGACGCATGGAAGCAACGCTTTCGGATACGTCATCCGCTTCCATCAGTTTTTTACGCTCGGCGTAAATTACTTTGCGTTGTTCGTTCATCACATCATCATATTTAAGTAGATTTTTACGGATATCAAAATTGCGCTCTTCCACTTTTTGTTGTGCTTTTTCAAGGGCTTTTGAAATCCACGGGTGAATAAGCGCTTCACCTTCGGGTAAGCCTAAACGATGCAAAACGGCCGACATGCGTTCCGAACCGAAAATGCGCATTAAATCATCTTCCAATGATAAGAAAAACTTAGATGTGCCGGGGTCTCCCTGACGGCCGGAACGACCGCGGAGTTGGTTGTCTATACGGCGACTTTCATGACGTTCGGTGCCTAAAATGTATAAACCGCCCGCCGCAAGAACTTTTGCTTTATCTTCTTCGACCTCTTTTAAGATTTTTTCTTTGATTTGTTCGATTTCCTGTTCGCTTTCGTCACCTTTTAAAATCGTTTTAAGCTTCATATCCGGGTTGCCGCCGAGTTGAATATCGGTACCGCGGCCGGCCATGTTTGTTGAAATGGTAATGGCCCCCGAAACACCGGCTTGTGCCACAATAGCGGCTTCGCGTTCGTGATGGCGGGCATTTAAAACTTCAAACTTAACGTTCGGGGCGGATTTTGAAAGCAAATCGGCCACGAGTTCGGATTTTTCGACCGAAGTTGTGCCCACGAGCACCGGCTGGCCCCTTTTATGACAATCCAAAATGGTTTGAATGATGGCTTTATATTTTTCTTGCGCCGTTCTGTAAATTTCATCATGTTCATCTTTACGAATAACGGGTTTATTGGTCGGGATTTCGACGCACGGCAAATTATAAATATCCATAAATTCGGCTTCTTCGGTCATGGCGGTACCCGTCATGCCGGACAATTTCGGATATATTCTGAAATAGTTTTGGAAGGTGATGGAGGCAAGCGTTTGGTTTTCGGCTTGAATGGCAACACCTTCTTTGGCTTCTAAAGCCTGATGCAGACCGTCGGAATAGCGCCGCCCTTCCATGACACGCCCCGTAAATTCATCAACAATAACAACTTTGCCGTTTTTAACAATATAGTCCACGTCTCTTGCAAACATTTTATGCGCACGCAAGGCCTGATTGACATGGTGAACAAGAGTGACATTTGCAATATCGTATAAACCGCCGTCCGTAATTAAACCGACATTTTTTAAGAGCTGTTCGACATGAGTCATGCCGGCTTCGGTTAAGGTAACGGTTTTTTGCTTTTCATCTTTTTCATAGTCGGTATCGGTTAACTCGGGAATGATTTTATTAACGGAAATGTATTTTTCCGAAGAATCTTCCGCAGCTCCCGAAATAATTAAAGGCGTTCTGGCTTCATCAATTAAAATGGAGTCTACTTCGTCGACGATGGCAAAATTAAATTCACGCTGAACACGGTCGGATAAGCTGAATTTCATATTATCTCTTAAATAATCAAAGCCGAGTTCGTTATTGGTGCCGTATAAAATATCCGAATTATAGGCCTGTCTTCTTTGATCGTCATTTTTTTCATGAATAATATAATCAACGGTTAAACCCAAAAAGCGGTAAACCTGCCCCATCCATTCGGCATCGCGCTTTGCCAGATAGTCGTTAACCGTGACGATGTGTACGCCTTTGCCCTCAATGGCGTTCAGATAAGCGGCAAGCGTTGCGGCAAGCGTTTTGCCTTCACCGGTTTTCATTTCGGCAATCATGCCTTTGTGAAGAACGATACCGCCGACAAGCTGAACATCATAATGACGTTGTCCGAGCGTGCGTTTTGCGGCTTCACGCACTGCGGCAAAAGCTTCGGGCAGTATATCGTCCAATGTTTCGCCGTTTTTAAAACGCGTGCGAAATTCATCGGTTTTTGCTTTGAGCGCATCATCGGAAAGTTTAACAAAATCAGGCTCTAAGGCGTTAATTTTTTCTACAATTTTGAACTGTTTTTTTACAAATCTTTCATTTGCACTGCCAAACAGAAAGCGGGCAATTTTATTAATCATGGATAAAACCTTATATTTATTGTACAATATTTTACATTTAGTGTGGATTAAAACCAAAG
>JAGCOI010000214.1 GCA_017645485.1 Alphaproteobacteria bacterium
ACAACCTTATAAGAAAAAGGAACACGAACATGGTCAAAAATTTTTTCTCTAACTTCAAAAAACATATCCATATCCTCTACTATGCAATTTTTGCATGTCTTTCTTTTTATTCTGTGACCATGCTTATTTCCTGTTATGCTTTAATGGAATCTGCAACAAGTCCCGTAACAACAACGGGAATGGATTACGATGCACCCGTCTGGTTGCAACGTGCAAGTCGAAACCTCATCCTTCCGGATAAACTTGTGTTGGCTTATTTTATATTTTTTATTGGTATCTCTCTGGTATATGTATTTAACAAAAAGCCGAAAACAGCTGTTTTTGTGCAGCTTATTGCTTATATTATTCCTCTGATTGTACATTATACCGAATAACATATACATTAAAAAAACACCCCTGATAATCAGAGGTGTTTTTTTTATTGCTTATTAACAAACCTTAGGCTTCGGCTTTTTTAGCTTTGGTAGCTTTCTGGGTTGTCTTTTCGGCTTTTGCTTTAGGAGCTTCTTCTTTTTTAGCTTTTGAAGCGCTCTTTTCGGCTTTCTTTGCTTTCGGCTCTTCAACAGGAGCGTTTGCGGCAGCTTCGGCAGCAGCGGCAGCTTCTTTTTCAGCCTGAACACGCGCTAAATCCTTAGCACCTTTGGCGGCAACATCTCTGTCAACGAGTTCAATGATAGCCATTTGTGCGCAATCGCCATATCTGAAGCCGGATTTCAAAACACGTGTATAACCGCCGTTACGATCTTTGTAACGAGGACCTAAAGTTGAAAACAGTTTTGCAACAACTTCTTCATCACGCAAGAAAGCAAGTGCCAATCTGCGGCTGTTCAAATCGCCTTTTTTTGCAAAGGTAATCATGCCATCGGCAAAAGAACGGAGTTCTTTGGCTCTCGGCAAAGTTGTTTCAATTTGTTCATGTGTCAACAATGCATTCGTCAAATTAGCAAAAAGTGCACGTCTTTGACTTTTCGGCATGTTAAATTTACGTTGTTTGTCACCATGTCTCATGGCAAAATTCCTTTCTTAAAAACTGTGCTTTGCAAGGCAAAGCGGATAAAACCTAAAGTTTTTACCACGGAAACCCGAAAGTTCATGCATAAAAACCTTTACTCAAGAGAGGCTTCTAACATATAAAAATTTGAAATGCAAGTGTTTTTTAAATTTCACGGCATTTTTCTTTGAGCCACAAACGCACTTTTTTATTCAAAAACGGTTTTAAGGCATCAAAAACCTTTTGATGATATGCATTAAGCCATGTTTTTTCTTCGCCGCTTAAAAGTGAAGAATCCACCAAACTTAAATCAATCGGACAAAGTGTTAACGGCTCAAAACAAAGCTTATTGCCGCATTTTTTCGTATAATACAAATTTTCAATACGTATGCCGTAAGCATTTTCCACATAAATCCCCGGCTCGATTGAGGTCACATAATTTTCAAGCACAAGCGTTTGATTGTTAGCATTGATGGCAAAAGGCGGCTCATGCACATTTGAAAAGTGCCCGACACTGTGCCCCGTACCGTGCTTAAAATCTTTTTTCTCATTAAGCATCACATTGCGG
>JAGCOI010000215.1 GCA_017645485.1 Alphaproteobacteria bacterium
ACCCTTTAACAATCAACACAAACTTAATATATAGTTTGATTGTTAAAATGCAAATCATTTTTTTGAAATCTCAAAAAAAACGTTTTCTTAATTTTGGATAAACGATGATTATCCGCAGATATCAGAATAAAGGCATACCTTTATCCATTTTAATTTTTTGCTGCTCCATAATCGTCGACAAATTCAATTTACCGTTTCTGAACATACTGCGTACTTGACAACCTGCACTTAAATCAGGATTTGCAAAAACATATGTCACACTTACTTTCTTCGGCGCACCACTCAAAATTTGGTGCAAACACCCTAAAAAGCCGTTTGCTACAAGTTCATAAGCCATATCTTCGGAAATACCGGAAGATGCGGCATATTTCACGAGAGAGTTAATGGAATCGCTTACATTATTGGCGTGAATTGTTGAAAGCACAAGGTGTCCTGAAGTTGCGGCACGTAAAGCTTCGGATGCCACATTCGGATCACGAATCTCACCTAAATAAATATAACGTGGTTTTGAACGCAATGCAGATTTAATACCTTCTTGCCACAAACCATTCGGCGGTGTGGTTTGTTTACAAAGCCCGAGTTCACCGGAAGGTGTCAAATACACGCCGTCAAGCGGCAATTCAATAGGATCTTCAATCGTAAAGCAATACCCGCCTTTTTGAGAAAGATATTCTTTTAACAATGCCGAAATCGTTGTAGATTTACCCGAACCCGTTGCACCGGCAAGTAAAATCAAGCCAGACCGTCCGGCAAGAGATAATAAATACTTATACAAATTATCCGGTAACCCGAGCTTTTTTAAATCGGGAACCGTCACCGGCATTTTACGAGCACAAAATTGTGCACCACCGTCGGCAATCGTACGTTCCACACGATAGTGCCTGCCTTTATATGTTAACAAATAAGAACGATTCTTGCCGTCATAGGCATCTTCAATTTGTCTTAAAAATTCAGGATAATCGGTAAAATCGACCACTTTAAGACCTGCATCCGATTTTCCGGCCCAAGTATAACATTTTCTATCCGGCGTAATATACACATCCGAAAACGGTTCATCATTAATCTCTTGTAAATGTTCGCAAGGAATCAAATCCGGTTTTTTGGCTGCCTCTGCCAAATCAGCCATAATTTTTTCCATATGCTGTTCCGGTGTCATCACACGCCGCATCGGCATTTGAATTTGCCCACCTGCAGGCATCATCGGTCTTTTAATCATTCCCGGTGCAACTTGTCCTGTCGCCGCCTGAGGAGAAACATTCGGCCTGTTCGGCATTGAAGGTTGGGGCTTTTGAGCTGCATTTTGTGCTTGTGCCAAAACAGCCGCCGAACTCATTGCTTCCATCGGTGCTTCAGGCTTATTCATCTGCGGACGTTGCGAATCCGTCGGTGTTTGTGTTGTCGGTGCGGACTTCGGTGAAAGTAAACTCATTTTTCATGCCTTTCGGATATTACAATTTCTATCTGATTTTTAGCATTATATTATAAAAAAAACATTAATCAAATATGATTTTCGTTTTAATGAAGAAATAAAAAACGTTTCACGGCTGCCGGAAATTTCATTTTTTTCAAATGCGGGTTTGATTTAATATAATCACGCCACATCGTTTTTTTGAATACAACGGAGTCCCTTTCTTCCGGCAAAATCCACACAAAATTCCCATGTCTGACCACTCGACAATGCCCGAGTGTTGCTGATTTAAAATTCTCGCACTGTATTTTTTTCATCAGTGCACAAAGCTTTTCAGCCTCAGGCGGATAAACGGACCGAGAAATTTTTTTAATCAAAAATGAAAGCAATCGGTATTGTATTTCTGTTTCAAAACCGCAAAAAACATCACTGTCACAACAATAAACTTTATCATTAAACCTAAGAAAGTAACAATTAAAACACCAACATCAAAATCTAAAACCATAACTGCTAAATGGACAAAACAATCATATGTTAATGGCTACCAATTACAATA
>JAGCOI010000216.1 GCA_017645485.1 Alphaproteobacteria bacterium
CCGAGGCACCCTGCTTCCAAACCCTTTATAATCTCTCATCCTCGGTCATTCACTTATACCTTATCATAAACGTGTTCCCCGTCTTTTTAGAAACCTTTGATGCCTCTTCAACCGTATAAATCCGCTTGCCGAGTTTTGCAACCACCTTTACGCCTTTTGTCTGTTGGTTTTTTTTCGTTAAATTTTCTTCACACGTTGATAAAACGCCTCGACAATGAATAGTGATTGTTGGGCTAAACTCATAATCATTTATATTATCCTGATTTTCCCACACCGTTTTATCGCTCATAGTCACATATTGAATGCCTCTGACTTCATCAAAGGCGCCGCCGTCAACCGTTTTCACGCTTGGAGCCAATTCAATATTTTTAATATGATCACATATATAAAAAGCATACCTTCCGATGTTTGTTATCCCTGATTCCACAACAACGGATTTAATTTTTGAAGCATCTGTCATCCACGGTGTATTCCACCGTGTTGTCGCATTATAGCCATACATTTCACCTGTGCCGGATATGGTCATCACACCGTTTTCATCTAACGTTGCCGTGCAATTATCGCCGCAAACATACGTTTTTACTTCCGCACTCGCCGCATACGCATAAAACACGCAGCCTATCAATATAAATAAAAACTTTTTCATCTCTTATCTCCCGTAGCTGAAACAAAAAAACCACTTTGAATAATCAAAATGGAGGAGCTAGAAAACTGTAAGAGAACAGATAAGCTTATTCGCCGCAAAATGCGCTTATATCGCCTACTCCCCCGAAAAGGGAGACTTTCTCTTATGTGTTTTCTAAACACAGCAACCGTTTGGGTTACATTGTTTATTTTACAATAACTCAAACAAAAAGTAAAGCAAAAAAGAGCCGCATTTTCATGCGACTCTTTTTTTTACTTTCAAAACGATTTAGTTTGCTTTTTTCAAAGCTTCGCCTAAAGCATCGCCCAAAGAAGTATTACCGGCGTTGGAATTTGCATATTCTTCCAAAGCTTTCTTTTCTTCTTCAATTTCGAATGCTTTTACCGAAACACCAAGCTTACCGTTTTTCTTGTCAACAGAAGTGAGTTTTGCTTCCAACACATCACCTTCGTGATAGTTTTCCAAGTTTTGACCTTCTTTATCTTTAGAAAGATCGGCTTTCTTAATTAAAGCGGGAATACCTTCAACTTCAACATTAACGCCTTTTTCTTCAACACCTGTTACGATTGCTTTAACAACATCACCTTTTTTAAGGTTTTCCAAAGCAAGCGCCGCATTGTTTTCATCAAGTTGTTTAATGCCTAAGCTGATACGTTCTTTATCAACATCAACATCGATAATTTTTGCTTTAATTGTTTGACCTTTTTCATAAGCTTTCACAGCTTCTTCGCCGCTTTCGCCCCATGCGATATCCGATAAATGAATCATACCGTCAATCTCATCGGTCAAACCGATAAACAAACCGAATTCGGTAATGTTTTTAATCGTGCCTTCAATCACGGAACCGGCCGGATGCTGCTCAACATAAGCCGCCCACGGATTCGGTTGGCATTGTTTAATGCCGAGGCTGATTCTTCTCTTTTCGGAATCAACTTCCAACACTTTAACTTCAACTTCTTCAGAAGTCGAAACAATCTTACCCGGATGCACGTTTTTGCGTGTCCAGCTCATTTCTGAAACATGGACCAAACCTTCAATACCGTCTTCAAGTTCAACGAATGCGCCGTAATCGGTAATATTGGTTACAACACCTTTGCAAACATCACCAACCTTATATTTGCCTTCAACAGCTTCCCAAGGATCTTTTTCAAGCTGTTTCATACCAAGGCTGATACGTTGTGTATCTTCGTTAAATTTAATAACCTGAACCTTAATTGTTTGTCCGACAGACAACACTTCGGCAGGATGATTAATACGCTTCCATGAAATATCCGTCACGTGTAACAAACCGTCAACGCCGCCTAAATCAATAAATGCGCCGTAATCGGTAATGTTCTTCACAATACCGTCCAAAACGGCACCTTCTTTAATGGCGTCAATCAATTCGGCTCTGGCTTCCGCTCTTGTTTCTTCCAAAACAACACGGCGAGAAACAACAATATTACCGCGTTCTCTATCCATTTTCAAAATTTGGAAAGGTTGTGAAACACCCATCAAAGGCGTAATGTCTTTAATCGGGCGAATATCAATTTGAGAACCCGGTAAGAAAGCGATGGCACCTTGCAAATCAACCGTAAAGCCGCCTTTAACGCGTCCGAAGATAATACCGTTCACGCGTTCGCCGGCATTCATTGATTTTTCAAGTTCAACCCAAGCTTCTTCACGACGTGCTTTCTCGCGAGACAACACGATATTGCCGTCTTTATCTTCATATCTGTCAACCATAACTTCGACTTGGTCACCGATTTTAAGTTCCGGATTTTGGCCGAATTCACGAAGCGGAACGCGACCTTCCGATTTCAAACCGACATCAATGGTTGCAAAATCATCTGTTAAGCGTACGATAGTACCTTTAACAACCGTGCCGACAATACCCTTATCACCGAACTGTTCGTTCAAGAGTTCTTCAAAGCTTTCTGTTGTTTCGGGAATTTTAAATTCTGTAGTCATAAAATAAATTTCTTTTTTCAAATGCCTGACCTTTGTTTCAAAGCGGACTTGCGCGGGTTACAAAGCTTTAATAAAAGCGCGCCCTTTTTATTAAAGATGCGCCATTTATACACCATATTTTCTGAAATTCAAGTCTTTTTTACATTTTCAAATAGCTCTTGACAGAATCGCACACAAATACTACAATAAAAATCGCAAAACGATTATTATGAACTAAACATTATAATTATGAAAACATTTCAAGAATTAAAAAAGATGTTGGAAGAAGAGGGTGTCCTTCTTTCTGCCATGAGTAACGGTGAACACTATAGTATTGATTCATTGCGCACCATGCGTTGCGAGGGTGACTTTCATCACAAGCTTTTTGTTGTCCGCCATGATAAGGAATTTTTTGAAGACTCCATTTCCTACATGGCAGAGGAGGGCTCTTTGTCACCTGCCCAAACAAAAGCCATCATCGAACGCTCATGCAACGGTGTACCTTTCCAGCTTTTTATCGTCTCGGATATTGATGTTGCCGAAAAGGCCGTCAAACAATTTCTGAACTGATTTAACAAGAACGACCGCTTTAAAAGCAGTCGTTCTTTTTTTATTTTCCCAAAATAACCGGCCTTCCGTTTTTGTAAGTACGCCACTCTGCCTCATTTGCGATAAAGCCGTTATCTAGCAATTTGCAATCTCCTGACATACACTTTCGCGTCGCACGCACCTTTATATAGCCGATTAATTCATAAACATTCTTTTTATCTTGCGCATTTTCAAATGCATCTATGGCCAAACCGGTCAAATCATATGCCACTGCAGCCATATACACATTATCAATCTTATATTCGTTCATCACTCGGTCAATAAATTTTTCGTTGCCCGAACGAGCGCCCACATGATTAATACCTTCAAACAATAAAACATCTTCGCCCGTATCAATGTTTAAGCCGAAAATATGGTTCGGTGCAATACCGTTTTCTTTAAGCTGTTTAACGGCAATATCTGTCTGAGGCGGGAAAAACTCCAAATAAAAATATTCAAATCCGTCTGCAATATAATTGCGCACAACGAAATAAAAATCATCATCTGTTAAACTAAAGCATTCCGCTTTCACATCTATACCGCTGTTTTGCAAAATTTTTTCCAATTGCTCCACATTTCGGCAATCGTCACCCTCTGAACCCCAAAGCGCTAATTTCTTCACACCTTGTTTTTTAAGTGCTTTAAGCACCATATTTTGATAACTTTGAACCGTCGGACCCTGAAAAAAAGATGTTTTCCCCATCGGCTGTGCATTTTCATCTTCCGAAGTCGCACACATATGCAATATTTTTGCCTCATCTGCAATCGGGGCCACCATACGTCCGCTGCCTGCCGTATAGGTTAAAATCATATCCGCACCGTCATCATTTATCAGCTTATTTACAGCCCTTGCCGATTGCGTCGGTAACATCTGACTGTCTTCAAAAACGGCTTCATATTTATATTTTAATTTTTCTTTTGACTTATCTTCAATCGCCGCCAAAACACCTGCTTTTAACGACGCACCTAAAACGGCCCCACCCCCTGTTAAAGGCAATGCGCTTCCTATTTTAATAACTTCTTTGTCAGCATTTATATTTTGCGCGGCTTTATTTTGCTTATCTTCGCAGGCACCAAACATTAAAACACAACATAAAATCAATATCGCTTTTTTCATAATTTACCCTTTTATAAAAAAACACCTGTCATCACAGTCAAACTATGCATAATATATACCAATCAAATCTTTTTGTAAAGCCCGTTATCCTCGGGCACAAAAAAAACACTGTCATTGCGAGCGGTTGAAAACCGCGCGGCAATCTCCCGAGACTCCGACTGTCATTGCGCATGAGGATGAAAATAACCTCAAAATGTCATTGCGAGCGGTTGAAAAC
>JAGCOI010000217.1 GCA_017645485.1 Alphaproteobacteria bacterium
AAGTTTTTTAAGCTTTTTTTCAAGTTGGGCATTGAATTTTTCATCATGACGCAACATTTCTATTTTTTCGGCATTTTTTTCGTCTTCCATCTTATAGTCGAGCACAGCCTTTAAGGTTGCTAAATAGGCGGCATCCTGCATGGAGGGGGAAACTTGTGCAAACGCGTCGCAAGCATAAAAAAGAGCACAAAAAAGCAAAATATACTTCATAACGGAATCTCCCATAAACAAAATATAAGAGAATCTGAAAAAAAGTCAAATTAAAATTAAAACTTTTTATAAAAAGGGCGTCTATTTTTTCTTTTTTGCCGGTGTCGGTGCCGGTTTGAAGTGACGCGTCATTTCCAAAAACTTGTCGCTGCGCTGTTTTTTGATTTCGGCAGGCGTGAGCGCGAGGAGCTCCGTTAAATGTTTGCGGAGTGCGGCACGAAGATTGTCGAAAACGGCTTTCGGATGACGGTGCGCCCCCCCGACGGGTTCGTCGATAATTTCATCGATAACTTTGAATTTTTTTAAATCTTGAGCCGTTAATTTTAAGGCTTCGGTTGCTTCAATCACTTTATCGGAAGAACGCCATAAAATAGAAGCACAACCTTCGGGGGAAATAACCGAATAGACGGCGTTTGAAAGCATTAACACAACATTTGCCGTTGCAACGGCAATCGCACCGCCGGAGCCGCCTTCGCCGATGATGGTTGCAATAATGGGCGTTTTAACGCTGAAACTTTGCTCAATAGATGAGGCAATGGCCTCAGCTTGTCCGCGTTCTTCGGCATCGATGCCCGGATAGGCACCTGCCGTATCAACAAAAGTTAAAACAGGCATGTTAAGGCGCGAGGCCATATCCATCAGACGTTTGGCTTTACGATAGCCTTCGGGTTTTGCCATGCCGAAATTGTGTTCGACACGGGTATCTAAATCATGTCCTTTTTCCTGACCTAAAACAACAACCGAAATGCCTTCGAATTTTCCGATGCCGGCAATCATGGCCTTATCATCGGCAAAACATCTGTCGCCGGCAAGAGGGACAAAATCTTCAATCAAAGCATTGATAAAATCAACGGCGTGCGGTCTGTTCGGATGGCGTGCAATTTGCGTTTTTTGCCAAGGTGTGAGATTTTGATAAACTTCACCGAGCAAACGGTTAAGTTTTGTTTTAAGGCGTTTAACTTCTTTTTGAATATCGACATCTTCTTCTTTTGAGAGCTGTTCCAAATGCGCGATTTTGTCTTCAACCGTTGCAATTTCTTCTTCAAAATCCAATACGATTTCGCCGTTTTCCTGAACCATTTTATCCTCATTAAAAATTGATATGTCAAAGTTACTCATACCACCAATTAAAAAAAAATACAGCTTAAATTTTTATAACTGTTGATTTTTTTGTTGAAGCAATTGAAAACATATAAAATAAGACCTATAATGCGCACAAATTTAAGGCATTTGTTTTCGGGAGAAGTTTTTTGCTTACGTTTTTGTTTTTTGCATCGTTTTTTTCTTCGCTTGTGTGGCTGATTTATGCCGGATTGTTTGTTCATGACAGGTTTGTGACGGTGGACATTACGTCGGTGGATGCCTATTCGCTCGCCTTATATGCCGGTTTGATTCTTATTCCCGTTTGGGTTATTTGGCAGGTGTTCGGTTTTATTAACCAGTATTTTAAAACAAAATCAACCGATCAAAAATTGGAGCAACTTTTTGCGCAAATGAAAAAAAATCAGGATTATACGGATTTGGTTGTGCGTGTGATGCTTGATGCCGAACATGAAATAAAAGACGGGTTTGTCGTTGGTAAATTTGATGTGTTTGTTGCGGATATGAATGAAATTTTAGCCGATATCGCACAGCGTTCAAATGCGGCTTCAAGCGTTAAAATAGGCGAGCTTTGGGCGCGTGTTAAAAACGGAGAACGTTGGAGTATTGCAAAAACATTTATCGAAAATGCAAAATCTCGTTCCGATTTTGAAAGTTATTTAAAAGATAAAGTCGCTCGTGATAAAATTTTTAAAGGAACGTTGATGGAGTTTTGCGCACGCTATCAAAACCTGTCGAATATGCTTGAAAAACACGACAGAGACCGTGTTTTTATTACAATTTTGCAGACAGGCGTGATGGGGCGTGTTTATGCTATGCTGGCACCGATTGCGTTCGGACACGAAAATGAACAGGAAAATATTCAAAGCGAAGATACGGAAGAGGAAGAATCGTCTTTTGAAATTTCACCTTCGATTGAAAAAATGGAAGCTCCGAAAGAAGAAAAAAGAGAATCCGTTTTAACAAAAATAAATCCGTTTTCAAAAAAGAAAAAGGACGAGGCAAGGGAAGCCGGTTTGAATAAAGAAAAAAATCCCGAAGATTACGATGATGACGAATTCTTTTCGGCACTGCAAAAAAAGATGAACGAACCGGTTGAAAAACCGCAGAAAGATTTGGCTGTTTCAGATGAAAGTCAAGCCTTTGAAGCTGACGATGAACCTCGTTTTGAAATAAGTTTGCAAAAAGACAGTGATGATGATTCGTTTTTGAAAGAAGACGTTGAAGAGTATCAAAACAAAACCCTGCAGGCATTTTTAGATGAGCCGGCATCGGGCAAAGAAGACGAAGAACAAGAAAGCGAAAATTTGGCGTATCCTTTCGGCGGTTGGACGGATGCTGAAAATTAAAAATAAAATTTGCATTATTTTGATTTTAAGCTTTGTGTGTATTACGCAAGCGTTTGCCGAAGAGAAAAAAATTGCTTTATACGGTCAGGCAAAATATGATGATGATTTTGCGCATTTTTCATATGTGAATGCCGATGCCAAAAAAGGCGGCAGGCTTGTGATGCCCGAATACGGCGGGTTTGATAATTTTAATCCTTTTATATTTAAAGGGTCAGCTTCGGGAACGGTCGCGGATTTGATTTGGGACAGTTTGGGCGTTACGCCGACAGATGATATCGGTGTTGTTTATCCGTTGATAGCCAAAGCGTTTGAATGGGATGAAACACATATAGATTTTATTTTAGATGAGCGTGCACAATTTGCCGACGGTTCAAAGGTAACGGCAGATGACGTGATTTTCAGTTTTGATGTGTTAATCAATAAAGGGGCGCCGATATACAGGGCTTATTACGGAGATGTTGAAAAAGCCGAAAAAATAAGTGAGAATCGTGTGCGTTTTTATTTTAGAGAAGGGGCAAAAAATAAAGAATTACCGCTTATTTTGGCACAGCTTAAAATTTTTCCTAAAAAAGATTGGATATCAAGAGAATTTGATAAGCCGAGTTTGCAAATTCCTTTGGGCGGCGGTCCGTATAAAATTAAAAATTTTCAAGCAGGTAAATATATTGTTTTGGAACGTGATAAAAATTATTGGGCAAAAGACCTGCCTTCAAGAAAAGGTTTTTTTAATTTTGATGAAATTCGCATAGATTATTATCAGGATACAACGGTAACATTGCAGGCTTTGTTTGCGGGCAATATTGATGTGCGCGAAGAATATATCGCCAAAATTTGGGCAACGGCTTATGATAATGATTTGGTTAAATCGGGCAAAGTTATCAAAAAGGCTTTTGAACATAAAAATCCTGCCGTGTTGCAGCATTTTGCGATTAATTTGCGCAAAGATAAATTCAAAAACAAAAATATCCGTCGCGCGCTTGATTTGGCATTTAATTTTGATTTTGCAAACGAAAAATTGTTTTATCGGGCATATAACAGATTATACAGCTATTTTACAAATACGGGGTTTGAAGCAACGGGATTGCCGACAGGCTTGGAAAAAGAAATTTTGGAACAGTATAGGGATAAACTTGATGAAAGTGTTTTTACAACACCTTTTTCGTTGCCGGATAATGCCTCGCCCGAAAAGTTAAGGGCAAACCTAAAAGAAGCCGTTAATTTATTTAAAAAAGCCGGTTACGAGGTAATAAACGGCAAAATGCGTAATGTTGAAACAGGCGAGCCTTTCGAATTTGAAATTTTGAGTAATTCGGCCAACGGAACAACATTTACGCGTGTGATGTTGCCTTATATTCACAATTTGGAAAAAATCGGGGTGAAGGCAACGTTTCGTAATTTGGAAGTTAATGTTTTCAAAAACAGAATGGATCATTTTGATTTTGATGTGGCAATTATGTCGTATCGTATCAGCGCAATGCCCGGCAACGAACTTAAAGAAATGTATGGCAGCAAGGCGGCGGATATTAACGGCAGTTATAATATTGCAGGAATTAAAAATGAGGTGGTTGACGATTTGATTAACCATATTGTTGCCGCCGATAAAAAAGAAGAGTATGCGGCATATATTAAAGCTTTGGACAGGGTTTTGCTCAGTGAATATTATGTTGTTTTTCAATGGTATTCACCATATAACCGCGTGGGATATTTAAATAAATTCGGCATTCCCGAAGTGACCGAGCCGGTCGGATTCCAACCTTTGACATGGTGGGCAAAGGAGGTAAAATAAATGCGCAGGTACATATTAAAAAGATTGCTTTTGATCCCGTTGACGCTTTTGGGCATTTTAACGGTTAATTTTGTGATTATTCAGTTGTCTCCGGGTGGTCCGGTTGAATATGTTTTGGCTAAATACAGCGGGATGAACACTGACAGCAAAGCACAATTTACATCAACGGGGGATGTGCAAAATTCGTCGTCAAATTCGGCCTATCAGGGGGCGCAAGGGGTGCCTGAAGATTTGATTGAGGAATTAAATAAACAATTCGGTTTTGATAAACCTTTAGGGGCGCGTTTTTGGAAAATGATAAAAGATTATGCACGATTTGATTTCGGTAAAAGTTATTATCAGGATAAAACCGTTTTAAGCCTTATTTCGGAGAGAATGCCGGTGTCGGTTTCTTTAGGCCTTTGGTCAACGCTTATTATTTATTTGATTGCGATTCCGCTCGGTATTAAAAAGGCGCTTTATGACGGCACAAAATTTGATATGTCAACAACGGTTGCCGTTGTGGTCGGTTCGGCCATTCCGGTGTTTTTGCTTGCGGTTTTTTTGATTGTGTTTTTGGCGGGCGGTACTTATTTTCAGATTTTTCCGCTTCGCGGACTTGTTTCGGATAATTTTGATGCGCTCGATACCATAGGTAAAATCAAAGATTATTTCTGGCACATTACACTACCTGTTTTATGTATTGTTATCGGCGGTTTTGCCTCTTTGACGATGCTGACCAAAAATTCGTTTTTAGATGAGATAAGCAAGCAATATGTTTTAACGGCACGTGCAAAAGGTTTGAGTGAAAAAGATATTTTATACAAGCATGTTTTCAGAAATGCGATGCTGATTATTATTGCGGGATTTCCGGCACCTTTGATGAAGATGTTGTTTACGGGTTCGGTTTTAATCGAGGTTGTTTTTTCGTTAAACGGTTTGGGGTTGCTCGGATATGAGGCGATTATGACACGTGATTATCCCGTGATTTTCGGCACGCTTTATGTTTTTGCGTTGCTCGGTCTTGTTTTGAAACTTATCAGTGATATAACTTACAGTATTGTTGACCCGCGCATCAATTTTGAAAAGATTTAAGATTGCGACGGTATAACAGCAAAGTGTTAATAGTTTTTAAGTTTTTCTTGAAAAAATAAGCGTTCGGCATTTATATTAAGACAGCTTAAAACCATGAAGGGCAAAAGGTCAGCTTTTTTGCCAACTCGGTCAGGTTCGGAAGAAAGCAGCCGTAACATAAAACTGAGGTTTTTGTCCCTTCGCCTTTTTAAGGTTTGAAAAGTGCAAGAAGAAACGGAAAATCAATATGTTGTTTTAGCGCGTAAGTATCGCCCGCAGGTTTTTGAGGATTTGCTCGGGCAGGATGCTCTTGTGCAAACGCTTAAAAATGCGATTGAAAACAACAGATTGCACCATGCTTATATTTTAACGGGTATCAGAGGTGTCGGCAAAACAACAACGGCGCGTTTGATTGCGCGTGCGTTAAATTGCACCGGTCTTGACGGCAAAAGCGGACCGACGATTCATCCGTGCGGTGTGTGCGAAAACTGCAAAGCAATTGCCGAAGGCCGTCATATGGATGTGTTAGAGCTTGACGCCGCATCAAGAACCGGCGTTGATGATATGCGTGAGCTGCTTTCCGGTGTGCAATATAAACCGACTTCGGCGCGTTATAAAGTTTATATCATCGATGAAGTGCACATGTTATCGAAAGGTGCTTTTAATGCTTTGTTGAAAACTTTGGAAGAGCCACCTGAACGCGTCAAATTTATCTTTGCCACCAC
>JAGCOI010000218.1 GCA_017645485.1 Alphaproteobacteria bacterium
CACCGTACACCCCCCAATATTCCCCATCTAAAAACAGATTAACAAATTCGGGGTTTCTAACAATCATATGCCTGTCTTTTGTGGCCTCATAAATCAAAGGTTCAAGTATTTTTTCCATACACGAAAATGACCGTAGTTGTATATCAGGCATTGTCTTCGCACCATTTTCCGTTTTTAAATTCAGCAGAGCAAAACTTTTTTGCCTGTGCGGACGGCTCGAACTGCCGTGAATTTTTATCTGCCCTTCCATGGTTTTCAGTTTTTTTGGACTGATTAACTCCACATAAACATCTCTTGCAAAATGCATACCTTTAACCATAAAATTCGAGCTGTAACTTCTCGGCCATGTTTCGGGAAAATTCAACGGTCTGCCGTTCATTTCCCAAACTTTACCCAACACATAAATACCTTGTTCACGCCCGAATAAATTATCCGGATCCGTAATAACCGAAACAATCGGCAACTCTTTATAACCTTTTTTATTCTCAAACCCTATAAAATACGAAGCGTTTTTAACTTTTGAAACGGCCCCGTCCGACCTGCGCACCGCAACGGCCCGCACCACCGTCCCTTTTTTTACGTTAAAAGACGGAACATATCTTCTTGAATATGAAATATCTTCAATTGCCGAATAAACATTCGGGTTATCGGACGCATCTTTAATCTCAATCGGCGCACTGTATTTCTCGGATGTATCGTTCGGCGTTAAACCGTCAAGCGTATAATATATATCAAAGCCCTCCGGCGCTTTCATTTCAAGCATGAAAGGCTCACTGTACAAGCCGGATGCTTTGCTAAATTTAACCGATACCGCATCAATAACCTCTTTTTCTTCTTGATTATATAACACATTTTCTTTTTCGGGTGTCGGCTTATTTACGGCCCATTTATGCATATTATCAACTCTTGCATAACTTTTATCGCATTTCATATACGCAGGTATTTTCACATAATCCGCAATGTTATTTTTATTCGTTGAAAAATAGATTGTTTCACCGTTTTTTATGGCAAATCCGGTATAAAGATGTTCATCTTTTCTAAATGAGAGTTGCGGATTTTCAGCCGCCCAAACCAACCAATAAGAATCGGGCATAATGATTGTGTTTTCCGGAAATGTAAATTTATATAAATCCTGCTTTGAATCCGACAAATGCCAACCCGAAATATCAACGGGATACGCCTGCGGATTGTACAACTCAATATAATCATGATACGAACCGGCATTATCATATATCACAGAATCATTGCAAGCCACCACTTCACTTATTATAATGCCGTCGTTTTTTGTCGGTACGGATACAAAAAATCCGACCAGAGCAAAAACAAGAACCAATAAACAAGCCATATAAATTTTGATGTTCATTTTTTTAGCTCAAATATAAACTCCCGATATAAACGGCTGTTCGGTTTTTATAAAAAAACAACTTTTTTAAAATCTTTTATCTGCGATATTTGAAACAACATTAACCGATACAATACCTTTTATTTCACTTATTGCATTCGCCATTTTTTCCAAATCGGACGACCTTACTTCATAAACATATTCAGACTGTTCGTTTTTCAAAATTATTGAAGCCTGTTTGCTCTTTTTTGAAAATTTCTTAATAGCATCTTTTACTTTTTCAATATCTGCTTTCGGCGTTGCCGTCACAATCACTAAATTGGTCAAAGAAACACTATCCAAACACTTCAGCCCGATTAAAACACACGTCACGCAACAACATACCAAAACCGCCAACCCATATAAACCGACACCGCTTATAATACCGATGGAAATAGCCCAAAACAAATACAACAAATCAATCGGACTTTTCACCGCCGTTCTAAAACGCACAATCGATAAAGAACCGACCATACCGAGCGAAACCAACAGGTTTGCCTGCATGGCAACCATAATACCTGCCGTTACAACGGAAAGCCCCGGCAATGTCATGTTAAAATCTTTTGAATAAAACGCCGATTTTGTTTGATGTCTGTATATCAAAAAAATATATAATCCCAAAGCCAACGTCACCACAAAAACCGCAACAATGTCTGAAGCCGTTAAAGGCGTTTCTCCCGTTAAAGTGGAATACAAATATTTTTTTAATACATTATATATTTCCTGCATCGTTTTTTCTCTATCATTTATCATACATTACAAAGTTCCCGACAGATTCTGTATTTTGAATTTGCCGACTGCCACATGTTACCACAGTCCAACAAATTTGCAATAAAATTCGGCAAAAATTGAGTATATTTAACTTCCACGACTCGAAACGCATCTTGCGCAAAATCATATTTTAACGTATCACTGCCAAAGCTTAAAACATCTTGGCTTGCTTCCAAATTTTCATCAAAAGTAATACGCACCTTTCCGCCCTCATACACAAAAGCAGTTCTTTTATATCTTGCAACAATTTTCGGTTTTAGGTGCCGTGTTAAAAGTGCCGCATTAAACAAAGCCGACACACCGTCATTCTTTGTTATCATCTGCCCTGCCACCAATCTTTTTAATTCATCTTCGTTTAAATATTCAAAATCTTTACAAATCCTCGAATATTGCTTTTTTTTGTGTTCCAGTTTTATCACGGATAGCGAATCATCATAAATCCGAACGCGAAATTTTTCGCGAACGGGTTGCCCGTTGACCGCATCTTGAAGAAAACTGTCAAAATAATCATCAAAATACAAACTTGACACACTGTAAGATTGCCCTCTGTCCATAGGCAAAACGGCTGCAAATTGATATTTCAGATGTTCAAATTCCGCAGGCGATAAGGCATATTTATCTTCAACACGCCATATACCTGATTTAATATGTTCCGTTGTGCTCATTTAACCACTCTATTCTTGCATGTAAATGTCCCATTATCTCTTCAATTTCGGTATCTGTCGATATATAAGGATATCTCCATATTTTCGAATCCAAAATTCTGCTTTCTTCCAATCCGTCAATCTTTTTAACATCTTCCAAAGCAGACCTCATTTTTTCTTCAATCGAACCGACAACCGAAGAATATTTTTTTGCATAAGCAGTCTTAAAGTTTTTATTAAAAAACCATAACAAAGGGAAATATGTTGTATTCTTACTGTAAAAGTCCGTATGTTCATTATCTTTAACGATAAAAATCCTGTCAAAATCCCATAAAGGCCCCATTTTCCATTTTGATGTTTGTTTATTATCTTGTTTATAAAAAAATATATTTGATCCGGCAACATCCCAATTGCCCATCAATTCCTGAGCCAACAACCATGAAGCCCAACTGTCCATATCTATTAAATCGGTCAATGTCACAGATTTATCTTGTATTTTTGATGTTTCTTTCTTTATTCTCTGTTCAATCATTTCCATTTGTTTTTTCACGTCTGAAATCCGCTCATCAAATTTTGAGGTAATTTTCGGATACTTAAAAGTAAACCCCATAGCAACATTGATTATGCCGCTTTTAAAATAAACCTCGCCGGGTTTCCACCAATAACTGTCGTTTTCTATCAAATATCCCGTTTTATCAATGGCGCACCGTTTCGGATGCCGTTTAATCGATTCGGTTAAAATATATAATCCCATATATTCACCGTTAAACATTAAATTTACAAAACGCATACGCGGTTCCCATTCCATACCGACAAACTGACCGAGTTTTAAGCCGAAATAGGTTTTCAAATTTCCACCGCTTGCCAATAAATACCATTCCTTGTCGGCATATTCTTTACCGAGACCGAGTAAATCCGTTTTCTTTTCAAAATGGAGTTTATACGGTTTTTTAGATGCCAAAGCACTGGTGTTGCCTCTTACTCTGATTTTTACCGGAATATTATTTAAAGTCCCCTTTTTATACTCATTTTTGACTATCGTTTGCCCCCACATATCAAGCTGCTTAAAAGCTCTTTCATAATAAGGCATTTGTCCGTCCTCGGTTTCAAGATACACCGTTGTTAAATCAGGCATTTTATCAAAATCCAAAAACATTCGCCTGACTTGTCTTGCTTTAACTTCTGAGCTTTTGGTGCGATATTCCAATCTTATGGTATATACGCTTCCGTGCTCACCGTTTGTAAAAACATATCGACCTTGTCCTTCAACGGGTTCGGTATATGTCGTTTTTTTATCGTTAATATATAACAAAGCTTTTTCAGCCGGCAGTTTCCATGTCAAAACAATTGCTTTATCTTCCGATTTTGCCATCAATTCGGGCATATTGTTTTTATTTTGCCACAGGCTGAAAAACAAGCAGAACACAGCCAACGCAAACAAAAACAAACTTATTGATTTTATGGCTCTTAAAAACTTCATCACACATCTTTTTGTTAAAAATTTTCATATAAAGTATGCGTTTATTTTATATAAAAATGCAAATAAAAAGTTGTTTAATGTTAATAAAAAAGCCCCTGCATCACAGCAAGGGCTTAATCTCATTATAAATGAAGTTCTTATTTGTCTTCTGCGGAACCGGTCGCAGAAGCCGCTTTTGAACTTGCCGACAAATCATCGGCAATACGAGCGGATTTTCCGCGCAATGCGCGCAAGAAATACAATTTTGCACGACGCACTTTACCGATACGCGCCACTTCAATTTTAGCCACATTCGGAGAATAAAGCGGAAATACACGTTCCACACCTTCGCCGAACGAAATTTTACGAACGGTAAATGACGAATTCAAACCGTCATTTTTACGTGCAATGCAAACGCCTTCATAAATTTGAATACGCTCACGATCACCTTCCTTCACTTTTGTGTGAACTCTTAAGGTATCACCGGCTTTAAAATCGGGCAGATTTTTGCCTTCCGTAAGCTTTTCAATTTGCTCTTTTTCTAAATTTTTCAAAATATTCATCAGTTTAACCTTTACCTTAATTTAAATTTGTTACCTTATATACCCAAACCTTTTACAAATCAAGATGTTTTTTTCAAAAGGTCAGGGCGCTTTTTTTCGGTTATTTTCAAGGATTGTTCCAACCGCCATTTTCTTATGTTTTCGTGGTGTCCCGACAACAAAATCTCCGGCACTTTCTGCCCGCGCCATTCAATCGGCCGCGTATATTGGGGATATTCCAAAAGCCCGTTTTCAAAACTTTCGTCTGCCACAGACTCCTCATTGCCAAGCACACCGTCAAGCAACCTTACGATGCCGTCAAGCATAATCATCGCTGCCTGCTCGCCACCCGTTAACACATAATCGCCGATACTTATTTCTTCAGGCCTATAGGCTTCCAAAACACGTTCATCAACACCTTCGAAGCGATTACAAATAATTGTCAATTCATCTTCTTTAGCCAGTTCATGAAGTTTCTTTTGTGTTAAAGGGGCACCTTTCGGCGTCATATATATCAGTTTTCCGCCTTTGTAGTGTGCATCTATGGCTGCGCCCAGAATATCCGCACGCATAATCATACCCGCACCGCCGCCGCATGGCGTATCATCAACACTGCCATACTTATCGGTTGCAAAATCTCTGATATTGACGGCATTTAATGCCCATTTGTTTTGCGCTAAAGCTTTTCCTGTCAGCGAAAAACCCAAAAAGCCCGGAAACATCTCGGGATAAAGTGTTAAAATATTTACTTTAAGCATCGGACGATTCCTCATCTTTTTGGTAATTCATTGTTTTCATGGCAAGCGTCACCGTTTTATTTTTAATATCCACATCAGATACATAACTGTCGTTAAAGGGCAACATTTCGGTTTGTTTAACATCATCAAACTTAATTTCCAACATATCCCCTGCACCGAAGTTATAAACGCCGACAACTTTGCCGATTTTTTGTAAAGTTTTATCATCTAAAACATCTGCCTGTATTAAATCCGTCTGATAAAAAACATCTTCCTGCAAATCGGGTAATTTATCCCGGCGTACATAAAGCTCCGTTCCTACCAAACTTTCGGCATCATTTCGTGTGTCCACACCCTTAATCTGAACACGCAACAAACCTTTCAAAAAACCTTTGAAAACAAGTTCAAAACAACGTGTTTCGTCTTTGTTTGAAAGCATACCGTAACGCAACACGTCTTTTGCGGCAGCCGTAAAACTTTTCAGTTTAACTTCGCCCTTAATACCGTGTGCAGCAACAATTTTGCCCAAACAAACCAAATCCGTCATTTTTTATCCTTGAAAATACGCAATTATTATTCAGCTTCGGCGGGTGCTTCTTCTGCAGCTTTTGCTGCGGCTTCTGCTTCGGCTTTAGCAGCTGCGGCAGCTTCGGCAGCAGCCTTTGCTTTTTCTTCTTTTTCTTTCAAACGCTCAACCGTTTTGGCACGCGGCGCTGATTTTTTCGGTTGTTCATGAATGGCAGGTGCATTGCATAAACCGAGTGTTGCAAATAATTTTTGCAATCTTTCCGTCGGTTGTGCACCTTTTTGAATCCATGCCGAAACCTTCTGTTCATCAACAATCAAACGATCCTGATGATCTTTCGGTAAAAGCGGATTATATGTGCCGAGCTTTTCAATAAAGCGACCATCGCGAGGTGCACGTTGATCTGCAACCACAATACGATAGAACGGACGTTTTTTTGAACCGCCTCTTGATAATCTGATACGAACTGCCATTTTATTTTCCTTTCTTAAAAAAATTAAATTGTTAAAAGTTTCAAACCTTATGGCAAAGGCTCAAAACCGCTTGTTATTCATCGGGTAAAAGGGCATTTGTCCTTTTGCACCAAACTTCATTAAATGAGAAAGTCCTTTGATAGCGCCGAATTTTCCCATTTGTTTCATCATTGAAGCCATTTGCTCATACGATTTTAAGAGTTTATTGACTTCGCAAACCTCCACACCGGCCCCCGAAGCAATACGCCGTTTACGACTTGCTTTAATAATGTCCGGATTCATTCTTTCCTGTTTTGTCATTGAAAGAATAATAGCCTCTTGTTTTTTCAATATTTCATCACCGTTGATTTGTTCCAGTTGCGCTTTATATTTTGCAATTCCCGGAATCATTGATAAAATACTGCCCATAGAGCCGAGTTTTTTCATTTGTCGCATTTGAGAAAGCAAATCATTCAAATCAAATTTGCCCTTCATCATTGCTTTCATATCTTTTTCGGCTTGTTCTTTATCAACCGTCTCCATGGCTTTTTCAACAAGGCTGACCACATCACCCTGTCCCAAAATCCGACCGGCGATGCGATCCGCGTGAAAAACTTCCAATTCATCGATTTTTTCACCCAAACCCAAATATTTAATCGGCACACCCGAAACCATCTTCATGGACAAAGCGGCACCGGCGCGCGATGAACCGTCCACCCTTGTTAAAACAAGCCCCGTTAAGCCGAGTTGTTCGTTAAACGCTTTGGCCACCTGACAGGCTTCCTGACCGATTAAAGCATCGGCCACAAGCAAAATTTCCGTCGGGTTTGAAATTTTCTTAATTTCCACAACCTCATTCATTAACGCTTCATCAATCTGAAGCCGACCGGCCGTATCCAAAAACAAAATATCATAAACCCCCGTTTTAGCGGCATTTAAGGCACGCTTGGTAATTTCTGCCGGTTTTTCGCCTTCAACAATCGGTAATGTATCAACACCTGTTTGCAGTCCGAGTTGCGCCAATTGTTCACGCGCGGCCGGACGATACACGTCGAGTGAAGCCATCAAAATACGCTTATTTTTCTTAAGTTTATTTGCAATTTTAGCTGTTGTTGTCGTTTTACCGGAACCTTGCAGGCCAACCATTAAAACAACCACGGGTGCCGGCGCGTTTAAATTAAGCTCTGTTTGTTCATCGCCCAAAAGTTTTACAAGCTCATCATGCACGATTTTAACAACCATCTGCCCCGGTTGCACCGAACGCACAACTTTTTCGCCGAGTGCCTGCTCTTTCACATGCGCGATAAAATCTTTTACGACCGAAAGTGAAACATCAGCCTCAAGCAAGGCTATTCTGATTTCGCGCATAGCCGAATCGATATCTGCTTCCGAAAGCACACCTCTTGATGTTATTTTCGAAAAAACGGCGCCTAATTTATCGGTCAATGCCTCAAACAAAAGTTTATTTCCTTTCACATTTTAAGGGCTTATTCTACAAATAAAATCCGCGCCAGTGTGCGAACCCTCGCTGACTGGCGGCACGCCTTGGCGTGATATGTAAAACAAACTCTACAAAGTTAATTTGAGGTTTCTATAAGCTTTTTTTCTCATAGAGTCAAGAGATTTTTTATACCTCTTTAATTCATGTTTTTGGATTTCAGTTGCCCGCAAGCCGCTAAAATATCTTGTCCGCGCGCCACACGAACGGGGCATGCAAACCCCGCTTTATTCAAAAGCGCCGCAAATTTATTAACCGCTTCGGGTGAACTTGGCTTAAAAGCACACCCCGGCCACGGATTAAAAGGTATCAAATTAAATGTCGCTCTGATTTTATGTTTTTGAAGCAGTCCGATTAACTCTCGCGCATTTTCTTCACTGTCATTGATGCCGTCAAGCATTAAATATTCAAATGTCACATACCTGCTGCCGTCTTTTGCCTGATATTCACGGCAGGCCTTCAACACCTGACCGATGGGATAAACTTTATTAATCGGCATTAACGCATTTCTTATCTCATCATTCGGCGCATGTAATGAAATTGCCAAACGCACTCCTGTTTTTTCCAAAACATCATTTATTTCGGGTGCAATACCGCAGGTTGACATTGTAATACGCCTTCTTGAAATACCGATACCGTCACCGTCCGATAAAATATTTAACGCCTTAATCACGTTTTCTTTATTTTGAAGCGGCTCACCCATGCCCATCACAACAATATTCGACAACATGCGTGTCGTATCGGTCGGGCTCGGCCATTCTCCGTATGCATCACGCGCCACCATAAATTGCATCACGATTTCTCCGGCCGTTAGATTTCGTGTCAGTTTTTGACTGCCCGTATGGCAAAATTTACACCCCATCAAACAACCGACCTGTGTCGAAACACACACTGCCCCGCGGTCTGTTTCCGGAATATAAACCGTTTC
>JAGCOI010000219.1 GCA_017645485.1 Alphaproteobacteria bacterium
ATTTTCGGATAAGTCACCGTGAGAACGTGCTTCGGCAATGGCCGCAATGATATTAGGACGGTCTACACCTTTTAAGGTTTTAAGTTCTTGTTCCAATTTTAAATAACCGTTTTTGGTTAAAGGAAATTTTTCCATTTTATGCCCTCCTTAAAAAAACACCCTCCTTAAAAAACTTAAGGTCAGTATTTTTTATTTAAGTTAGAAAAAAATCAGACTGCAATTTGCATCACAGTCATTTTCGTTTGTTTATAGAGCCACATATAACACTGTCGGCGCTTAAAGTCAAGCTTTTTCTTTTCTGTGTAAAACTTTTAAATAGTATATGCAATTTTATGGTGTTTGAATAAACTTACAAGCGTATAACGATATCTTCTAAGGAGAAATTTTATGAAAAAATCTTTGATTTTAGCTTTGGTTTGCAGCGTGGCCTTTGCTTACAATGCAAATGCTCATGACAGCACGGGTTGCGGTTTGGGTTCTATGGCTTGGCGCGGACAAAGCGGTGTTTTGCCTCAGGTTGCCGCTGTAACGACAAACGGTACTTTCGGTAACCAAACTTTCGGTATTTCATCGGGAACTTCAGGATGTGATCCGAACGGGCGTATTACGGGCGGTACACAAAAGATGGTTTTGTCTTTCTTGGAAAACAATATGGAACAATTCGCAATGGATGCTGCCGCAGGTGAAGGTGAAACATTGACGACACTTGCCGGTATTATGCATATGGATGAAAAATATGTCAGCGAAAAAACATATCAGAATTTTGCATATCTGTTTTCAGATGAAAATGTTGATGCCGTTGATTTGACATTGAAATTTTATGAAATCATGAAAGCTTAAGATTTGAGCATAAATGAGGAAAGCACGGTGATAAACCGTGCTTTTTATTTCGATGAAAAAGATATTGTTTATTTGTTTTTTGTTATTCAAGACTTTCCCCGCTTTTGCCGATTTTGCAAACAGTCCGAAGTGGCTTGCGTTGGTTCATTATCAAAAAACAATGTTCGGCGGGTATAAGGCAACCATCGGCAGTGATAATTTTTATTTATCAAAAGAAGGCAGAACAAATCCGAAAGCCGAGCTTGAGGCAAGCATTGAGCTTTTTGAAGGCGATGACGAAACAACGAAATGTTTATTTCCCGCAAGATATATTATATTAAAAAAAGAAGGGTTTGTTTATAAAGAATTTCCGAAATGCGATGAATTTGAGCAGTTTAAAAAAGATTTGAGACCGTCCGGTGTGACTTTGCTGTTTACGGATGCTTATATGAATAATTCATCTTCTCTTTTCGGGCATACGCTTTTTCGTGCCGATACCGCCAGGGAGGGTACACAACTTTTGGCACACGGTATTAATTACGGCGCGTTTACCAAAGGGTATGAAAACAGCTTTTTATATGCCATATACGGATTGGCCGGTTTTTATCCGGGCGGGTTGACGACCAAGCCTTATTATGAAACGGTTAATATGTATAACAATATTGAAAACAGGGATATATGGGAATACAGTATCGATTTTGATGAAGATGAAATGAATTTGTTTGTGGCGCATGTTTGGGAGATTGGTCAAACATCAACACCGTATTATTTTTTAACGCAGAATTGTTCGTATATGTTAATGGAAATGATGGATGCCGTCAGACCGTCGTTAAAACTTGCCTCGCAATTTTGGATGCAGACCATTCCGCTTGATACAATTAAAGCGGTTAATAAGCGCGGTATTGTAAAAGATATTCAACACAGACCGTCGCGAGAAAGAAAAATTAAGCACCGTTTGAAACAAATGAACAAAAGCCAGAAGAAAGCGTTTGTTTTGTTAATGACAGACGAAAATGCCGATATTTCTTTTTTGGCCGAAAATGAAAAAGCGGATGTTTTGGAAACCGCTTATCAATATACGCAATATCAATATGTTGCCAAGGATTTGGAATTAAAAGACTATCGGCGCAAGAGTTTTAAGTTTTTAAGAGAGCGCAATAAATCGAAAATCGGGCAAACTTTTAATGATTTGAAGACGGGTAATGATCCGCAATATTCACATGCTTCAAAACAGGTCGGTTTTGATATGGGTATGGCAAACGGCAGTGTTTTTGAACGAATCCATTTCAGGCCGGCGTATCACAGTGCGACGGATAATCCTTTCGGCTATTTAAAAGGGGCGGCCATTAATTTTTTAGATGTTTCGTTTCGGCATTATGATAAACATGATAAATATGTTTTTGAAAAACTCGGATTGCTGGAACTTAATTCTTTTTCGCCGATAACAAGAGGGTTTGTTGCCCCTTCGTATCGCATTAAAATTGATTTTTTGAGACAAACGAACTTAAAAAAGAAAAAAGCCGGTTATGTTTCAAAAAATGAAGTTTCGGGCGGCGGTACTTTCGGCTTGACGGATAATTTATGGCTGTATGTATTAAGTGCCGCAGATGCTTCATACGGCGGATTTTTGAAACATAATGGTTTTATAGGTGTTTCGGGTGCGGCAGGGTTGTTATACAGCGGCGATTATATAGGCGCGCAATTCGAGCTGAAAAAGGTTTTGGCAACCGATAAAGAGGGATCCGTTTTTGAACAAAAAGGGTTAGTCAGTTTGCATGTTTTAAGAAATACGGATTTGGAGTTTAAGTTTGTCAGACAGACGGTTTCTTCAAAAAGTTTAACGGAAATCACTTTGGGCATTAAACAATTTTTTTAAGATTTCGAAAGCGGTGAAAAATCGCTTGCAAAAATATTTTAAACGGATATTTTAAAAACAAAGGAATCTTTTGAAAGGTAAGAAAATGATTAAATGGTTTTTATTTGCATGGATTTTGACGGTTTCCCCGATAACAAACGCACAAGATGTTTTTGAAAAAGCAACATCAGAGCAAGCATCGGCAAACGAACCTCAAACAACAGAAAACGATTTGATAAACAACATGGAAGAAACCGTTGCCGTAAGGACACTTGAAGATGTTGAAAAAGCGCATGAAAACGGTTTTGATTTTAATACAAAAGATTTTAAAGGTAATGCCCCTTTATATTACGCTTTAAGCCGTAATTTATCACTTGATGTTATTAAAAAAATTATTGAATACGGGGCAGATGTTAATGAGCCGGCGGCAAACGGTATGTTGCCGATTAATGTGCCGACATCAAAAGCCAATGAATTGCAACTTCAAATTTTGATGATGAAAACCATGGGTTTGGATATGGCTAATCCGAAAATTGAAAATGAACTTGAAAAAAATGTTTTTCGCGAAATGAGTCGTATGGCAGAAGCGGCTGCGCTTTTAATTGATGCCGGCGCCGATGTGAATAAAGAAAGCATCTTGGGTACACCTTTGATGAATGCTTGCACGAATCGTTGGAATACGGAAATTATAAAAATGCTTATCGAATATCATGCAGATGTGAATAAGCGCGACAAAAACGGGCGTACGGCTTTGTTCTATGCTTTTTCGAGCGGTAATGATGATATTGTAAGTTTGTTGATACAAGCCGGTGCCAATACGGAAATAACGGACAACGACGGCCGTACCTATATGGAATTGGAGCGTACGGAAGTAAAATAATTCCGTATATGAAAAAATCCGCAATCAAGTACAAAACGGTATTTTTTTTCTTGACTTTTGACAAAAAAAGAATAAAACTGAGCCTATAAACAATTTTTAATGTATCATTATGAACGGAATAGAAATTTTTTGGTTTGTAATATTTATTGCGG
>JAGCOI010000220.1 GCA_017645485.1 Alphaproteobacteria bacterium
CAAATGCCCCGAACCGTCGCGGCACAAGCATCACATTCACGCCGGATGAAGAAATTTTCGGCGGTGCTTCAAAATTTGATGCGGCGCGTATTTATCGTATGGCGCGTTCCAAAGCCTTTTTATTCAAGGGTGTTAAAATCAATTGGGGTTGCGACGAAGTTTTCATCAAAGAAAACGAAAATCTGCCTCAAGTTGCCGAATTGCACTATCCGAACGGCCTCAAAGATTTCTTAAATTTTCAAATCGGCAGTCGCACCACCGTCAACCGAACCATGTTTGAAGGTTCGCAAGAATTGGCGCATGATGAAGGTCGTGTGGAATGGGCTTTAACATGGCCTTTGGATGAAAACGGCTTTACATATTCATATTGCAACACGGTTATCACCCCTTTCGGTGGCACGCATGAGCAAGGTTTTAAATCGGCACTTTTGAAAAGCTTGAAAGAATATGCCGACATGGCCGGCGTTAAAAAAGCCGCAAACGTTACCGCCGAAGATTTGCTTGCCGATGCCTGCTTAATGCTTTCCGTTTTTATTACCGAACCGCAGTTCCAAGGTCAAACCAAAGATAAGCTCACATCAAACAAGGCGATACGATTGGTTGAAACGGCCGTCAAAGACTCTTTTGATCACTACCTTTCAAGCGATCCCGAAAATGCGGCGGGATTGATGGAATACGTTATTGCCAAAGCGGATTTAAGAAAAAAACGCAAAGAAGAAAAAGTTCAACTTCGAAAAACACCGACCAAAAAATTAAGGTTGCCCGGAAAGCTTGCCGATTGTTCTAAAGCGGCCGCGGAAGATACCGAAATTTTCATTGTTGAGGGTGATTCCGCAGGCGGTTCCGCCAAACAGGGGCGCGACCGTGTCACGCAAGCCATTTTACCTTTGCGCGGCAAAATCTTAAATGTTGCGAGCGCCAGCTTGGAAAAAATTACCCAAAACCAAGAAATCAAAGATATGATTGAGGCTTTGGGTTGCGGTGTTAAAGATGATTATAAGGAAGAAAATTTACGCTACGAGCGCATCATCATCATGACCGATGCCGATGTTGACGGCGCACACATCACTTCCCTTTTAATGACATTTTTTTACCAACACATGCCAAAACTCATTGAAAACGGTCACTTGTTTATTGCCACCCCGCCTTTGTATAAAATTGTCGCCGGCGGTAAAAACTATTATGCTTTGGATGATGAAGAAAAAGATGCATTGCTCAAAAAAATCGTCAAAGGCAACATAAAACCCGACATAAGTCGTTTTAAGGGATTGGGTGAAATGAGCGCCGAGCAGCTCAAAGAAACAACCATGGATAAACAAAATCGCGTATTGCTTAAAGTAACGCTTCCGCAAACAAACACCGAAGAAGGCAAGGAAGAAGCTTTTGCCACGCGCCGACAGGTTGAACGCTTAATGGGTAAAAACCCCGAACTCAGATTTCAATTTATTATCGAACACGCCAGATTTGCCGAAGATTTGGATATATAAGCGGCTGTCTTATCGGCGAACATCAAATTTTTCAAAAGATGCTTTTAAGAACGCCGTTAAATCTTTGTCGGATATAAGTGCTTCGCACTGCATATCAGAGGTTGTTTTATCGCTTTCAACCGGCCTGTATTTTTGAAGATAATATTCTTTAACACCTGCTTTTTTTAAGAATTGACCGGTTTCAAACAAATCCTCTACGGTCAACGCACGCGGATCACAAGTTGTACGACATTCAAAATCAACACCGCTTTTAATCAGCATATCAAGACTTTTAAAAACCTCATCAAAAATACCGAAACCGCCCGTCAAACTCTTATATTTTTCTTTCGGTCCTTTAATATCAAACCCTACCCAATCAACATATTCCAAAACATTTTCAAGCGCTTTCGGATCATAACCGCCCGTGTGTAATCCAACCGTAAAGCCCAAATTTTTAACTTCTTTAACAGCCTTGCTTAAACCTTTCTGCATAAGCGGTTCGCCCCCCGAAAAAACAACCGCGTCCAGCGCATGTTTACGTTTTTGAATAAACAGTAAAAATTTTTCAAATGTCCATAAAGGCTCATCTGATATATCAAGGGGCTGTAATTCTCTGTTATAGCAAAAAGGGCATCGCCACGGACACCCCTGCATAAAAACGACCGCTGCAATACGGTCAGGAAAATCGACGATGCTGAAAGGGTTGACATCGCCGATTTTAATAACACTTTTGTTTTCGCTCATAAGCCTATTCAGCCGCTAATTGCTCTGCGTTAATATGTAAAACAGCCTTATCTTCACAAAAACAAACTCTTGAATAATATTCGCTCTTCTTACCTTTGTTGAATTCGGAAACAGGGCGATGATAACCCATCACACGTGTCCAAACTTCACAAGGTTGGCGCTCTGCGTCGGTTAATTGGATATCGTTAAAATTGATAACATTTGACATATTTTTTCCTTTCTAAACAAATTGATTTTTAAGCAACATTTGAGTTTGAGGCTTTTAAGGCCTTAAGTTTTTCCGCCTTTTTCTCCTCGTCGCAGAGCGGGCAGAATTTGTGTTCACCATTTAAGTATCCGTGTTTCGGACAAATGGAGAACGTTGGTGTAATTGTAATATAGGGCAAACGATAGTTCGTTAAAACACGTCTGACCAAATCGCGACAAACTTTTGCGGAAGATATGCGTTGATTCATATAAAGGTGCAAAACCGTGCCACCCGTATATTTTGTTTGAAGTGTTGATTGCAAATCAAGCGCTTCAAACGGATCATCCGTATAACCCACGGGCAGTTGTGAAGAGTTCGTATAATACGGATCTTCCGCCGTACCTGCCTGAATAATGCCGACATAACGTTTTTTATCTTCTCTTGCAAAACGATATGTTGCAGACTCTGCCGGTGTTGCTTCCAGATTATACATGTGGCCTGTTTCTTCCTGCATTGTAACAAGTTTGGCTCTGATATAATCCAAAAACTTAATGGCAAATTCCTGTCCCCAACTGTCGGCAACGCTGTGTTCGTCATTCGTAAAGTTTCTGATCATCTCGTTAATACCGTTCACGCCGATTGTCGAGAAGTGGTTTCTGAGTGTTCCCAAATAACGTTTTGTATAAGGATACAAACCGTTGTCAATCAAGCGTTGAATAACTTTGCGCTTAATTTCAAGAGATGTTTGCGCAATACGCAACAATTCATCAACGCGGGCAAACAAACCATGCTCATTTCCCTTATAAACATAGCCCAGTCTTGCGCAGTTAAATGTCACCACGCCGATAGAACCCGTCTGTTCCGCGGAACCGAACAAGCCGTTACCTCTGGCGAGTAATTCACGCAAATCAAGTTGCAAACGGCAACACATGGAACGAATCTGTCCCGGTTTTAAAACCGAATTGATAAAGTTTTGAAAATAAGGCATACCGTATTTTGCTGTCATTTCAAACAAAAGTTCGGTATTTTTATCTTCCCACGGAAAATCCGGTGTCATATTATATGTCGGAATTGGGAATGTAAACGGACGCCCTAAAACATCACCTTCCATCATCACTTCAATATAAGCGCGGTTAATCATGGCCATTTCTTCTTTAAGTTCGCCATAAGTAAACGGCATTTCTTCCTGACCTTCAATAATCGGACGGAAACTCTCGTCATGGCCGGCAATATGACCGCCGATATACGGATGCTGATCTCTTAAATCTTCGGGGCAAACCCAGTCAAACGTAAAGTTTGTAAACGGTGTTTGAGAACCCCAGCGAGACGGCACATTCAGGTTATAAATAAGTTCCTGCATACATTGCTTTACTTCTTTATACGACAAATTATCTTTTCTGATAAACGGTGCCAAATAGGTATCAACCGATGAAAAAGCCTGTGCGCCCGCCCATTCGTTTTGAAGCGTACCCATAAAGTTAACCATCTGTCCCGTTGCGGCAGATAAGTGCTTCGGCGGATTTGCTTCAGCCTTGCCTTTTACGCCGTTAAAACCTTCTCTGAGCAAAGTTTTAAGCGACCAACCGGCACAATATGCCGCAAGCATATCCAAATCATGAATATGAACATCACCGTTTCTGTGTGCATCACCTACTTCTGACGGATAAACCGTGCTGAGCCAATAATTTGCCGTTACCTTGCCTGAAACATTTAAGATTAAACCGCCGTTCGAATAACCCTGATTCGCATTTGCATTAACACGCCAATCAAGCTTTTCCAAATATTCGTTGATGGAACTTTCCACATCAACCATTGTTTTCTTTTCCTGACGAAGCCAAGCACGTTTTTCACGATACAAAATATAAGCTTTTGCCGTTTTGAACAGATTTTCTTTAATCAAAACTTTTTCAACCAAATCTTGGACATCTTCAATAGCGATAACATCTTTCTCACATGCAATTGAAATTTCCAAAAGCACTTTTTCCGTTAAATTTTTAGATTGCTTTTCGTTAAGTTCACCTGTTGTTGTACCGGCTTTTAAAATAGCATCATAAATTTTAGATGCATCAAACGGTGCAAGTGTCCCGTCACGTTTTGAAACATGACTGATCGCGACCGTATTTTTAAAGTTCATCGAAGTTGTTGTTTCAGACATTTTTTTCTTTATTCCCTCTTATTTTGTTCTTTACACGTAAAATACAATATATAGTGTTTAAAAAAAGTAAACAATCAATATATTGTATACACATAATTTTTAAGATTGATTTTTTTGACGTGAATTCAGTGTTGCAAAAATAACAAAAAAGCACAAGAAAAAAATTTAAAA
>JAGCOI010000221.1 GCA_017645485.1 Alphaproteobacteria bacterium
CCGAAGCCGCGCTCGAATCCGGCACACCCCCAACGTAAATACCCGTACCGTCAAGTTCTTCACCGCTGTTTTGTAGAACCACAAAATTTAATTTTGTAAATGCGTCCATCCATGCATACGGACGGTTATAATACTCATGATTACCCAAACTGATATACACCTTTTTTGCTTTTAATGCAGAAAGCAAATTGACTTTTTTTATTGCCTTTTGTGGCAAATCATCTGCAATATCCCCCACAAGCAAAATATAATCCGGATTTTGCGCATTGATTATATTAATCATATTTTGAATATGCTTTATCGGCGTTGTCGCATTAATATGCATATCCGAGGCTACAACAAACTTTGTTTCTTTTTTCACACGTTCATCTTCAATTTTAATGTTTTGAATCTCAATTGATTGGTGCGCCTCAAAAAAGCCATAGGCCGAAATAAGCAAAGCCAACCCGATTGTAACTGAATTCAGTACACAAACGCTATGCATATTATCAGGATTTAAAACATGCGCTTTACCCGAAAATAAATACATCATATACCATAAAATATCGCGTGCAATAATAAGCATACTCAAAATCAGAACAAAACCCATCATAAAATACCCGATTTTGTATGATACATCGTAAAACATGCCGCCAACACCGAAACGGCGCAACAATCTGAGCCAAATCGGTGCAAACCATGATAACGTTAAAATGCTTAAAACGGCAATCTTACATAACACCCCACACGCCACATACCCCGTCAGCACTTTATATACAACGGCAATGGCTGCAACAACAAAGGTCAGCATCAAAACAAAAAACAACATGCTTTATACCCCTTAAAACTTAAACGGCTTTTGATGCGGATTCGGATGCTTTGATTTTTTTCTTATAAACACGTTTAGGCTTAACAGTTTGCTCAGCCTCAATTTGCGCATCACTTTCTTTTACTTCAACAACTTTAAGTGTTTTTCTCTTCAGGCTCAATGGTTCTTGCACAACAACTTCTTGAGGTATATTCGAAACCGTCTGTTGATTATTTGTTTCATTTTGTTCTTCTGCCTCGGTCTCATCCTGCTCTGCTCTTTCATCTGCCGATTGCATATTTTGTGCCTGAAAAGCCGCTTTACGCTCATTAATTTCCGTCACTATTTTACGATAATGCTCGGCATATTGGCGGAACACTTCCATTTCGACATAATCTCCGGCCGAATGCGCTTCTTTGGCAAGCTCATTATAACGTTTAATCAAATCAAGTGCCGTCCCGCAACATTTGCCGGCCGGGCTCACACTGTCAAACCGATAGTTCAGATTATACATATTATTGTTATTGTTACGAAATTTATTATTATTTTTTTTCATATATCAAACATCCAAAAAATAAAGCAAAAATGCTTTTGTTAAATAAAAAAACTCAAAGTAAACGGAAAATAACCACAAATCACAACTTCAAAAACGTGATTTCATTATTTATGTGCTCATATTATTCATTTTTTTTAAAATTGCAAGGTCTTATTTAAAAAAACAAACATTTTATACCCTCTTATAATAAAAAAAGTATGTTTTGCATATCTCGATAAAGTTTTTCCAAAAAAACTTAAAAAACACCTTGACTTTTTGTCAAAAGATGCTACCCTGACTGTAATTAAAAGTTTTTATAATAATTATTAAAAATCAAAAAATATGAATACAACAACTATTATTTCTATCATCGTCGGCGTTCTGCTGATGATAGCACTCGTTGTTAAGTGCATGTTTATCAAAATTCAACAACTGCCACTTCGGTTGTTTGATGTGTTCCTCGAAATGCCAACGGCTGATGAACTTCTCAAACTGTCCGTTGACGAGTTGCGTCAATTCAGTAAGCGCAAACTCGGACATCTTGAAAACATCGCACTGCTCTATAAGAAAATTGCAGAGCCCGAGGATAAAGTTTCATGGGATGACGTCCTGAGGCGCATTGACATTGCGCTGAACGGATTTTAGTTGTTCTTTTTATGAATAAAGCGCACTTTTGAAAGTGCGCTTTTGCGTTTTAAATTGATTATTTATTTTCACACATTTTTTCAAAAACATCTTTATTCTTTTCATACATCTCTTTATTAATACCGTTTAAAGGTGAAAATTTGCGCGCAATCACATATTGGGGCAACATTTTTTTAACTTCAGCCACCGGTTTTCCCCACATTTCGGGGCGAATACGTATTTTTTTGCCTTGACCTGCAGACACTTTCGAGGTTACCTCCCCCGTTTCGGCATCTTCAAATTGATTAAGGGTTAACGCATATGTTTTGAGAGAATTGGGAATTAAAAAATCTATGGTCTCGTTCGCATCAATAAAATTACGCAATTCAAAAACAGCATCATCACCGTCCCATTTAACAATAGAACCTGCAAACAAATAGTCACCAAGCGTTCGCGTATAGGCATAATTTTGGCTTAAATCTGTTAAATGCCCGTCAAAAAAACCCAAACAATAGCCTCTGTTTTGAAGGGTATATAACTCTTTCATATAAATATCCGGTTTCCATGTTGCCCTATTTTGATAATAGTCATCTATCGCCTGACGATAGGCTCTTGCCACCGTTCCCGCGTAATATTCGGTTTTGTTGCGTCCCTCCACTTTTAAGCTGTTTAAGTTCAAATCCAAAATCTGATTTAAGCGCGGCATCAAACACATATCCTTCGAGTTCAGCAGATAACCGCCATGCTCATCTTCAACAATTTCATAATATTCATCTGCTCTGAATTCTTCTTTTAATAAAAACTCAAACAAATCTTTGTTTTGCTCGGTCAATTCCAAATCACGAATCGTACCGTCTTTAAGCCTTAAATGAAGCTTATAATGCCAACGGCAACAATGAGCACACTTACCTTTATTTGCACTTCTGTCCGCCAAAAAATTCGAAATCAGACATCTGCCCGAATAAGACATACACATGGCCCCGTGAATAAATGTTTCAAGCATAATATTCGGACAATCGCGCCGAATTTGCTTAGCTTCTTCAAAACTGACTTCTCTGCCCAAAACACAAAGTTTTGCCCCCATTTTTTCCCAAAATTTAACGGTTGCCGATGAACAAACATTTGCCTGGGTTGAAATAAAACGATTAAGTTCGGGTGCATTGTCTTTCAAATAATCAAAAACACCGGGGTCCGATACCAACACGCCATCGGGTTTTAAGCGTTGCAGTGTTGCCACAAATTCAGGTAATTTTTCGGCTTCTTTATTGTGAATAAACAGATTCAAGGTCAAATAAATTTTTTTGCCTTTTTGATGAATAAATTCAATACCTTCTTCTAAATCTTCCATTGTAAAAGAAGATTGCGTTCTCAGGCTCATATCGGGTGTACCCGCATACACGGCATCAGCTCCGTATAAAACGGCTGTTTTTAATTTAACAAGAGAGCCGGCAGGCAGCAACAATTCAGAATAGTCCATTATTTTATTCCTTAAGTTGATATGTTTTAAGATAAGCTTTTAAATCACCGAGCGGCGTTGAAGAAATTTCAATTTCGGGCACAAAAAACAATCCCGTTTTTTCATCTTTCATCAAATACAAAACAATCGATTTTTCAGCAGATATTTGCCACAACAAATCCCCTTTTTCAGCTTTTTCCTGATGAATAAA
>JAGCOI010000222.1 GCA_017645485.1 Alphaproteobacteria bacterium
AAGCTTTTTGGCACGATATTTTCCACCGACAATTCTCATATTTCAAACCTTCCGCCGAGTTGTTCTTTCAAAACTTTCTGCGGTACTTGCCGAATTTCTCCGCGTTTGATATTACCGAGTTGAAACGGGCCATACGAAACCCTTATTAAGCGCGCCACCTCAAGGCCGACATATTTCATCAATTTTCTGATTTCTCTGTTTTTGCCCTCGTTTAAGGTAACGGTCAACCAAGCATTTGTTGAAGTAATTTGGTCAATATTAATCGAAACTTTGCCGTAAGAAACACCGTCTATTTCAACACCGTTTTCCAATGCTTTTAACTTTTGTTGGTCAACTTTACCGTGAACCCGAACACGATATCGGCGCGACCACGCATTTTTCGGCAATTCCAATTCCCGTGCCAATTCGCCGTTATTTGTTAACAAAAGCAAGCCTTCCGAATTTAAATCGAGCCGCCCCACACTGATTAACCTCGGCAATGTTTTCGGCAAAGCATCAAAAACCGTCGTGCGCCCCTTCTCGTCTTTATGCGTCGTTACAAGCCCGACCGGTTTATAATAAAGATAAAGCATTGTTTGTTCAAGTGCCGGTAATTTTTCACCGTCAAATAAAATCACTTCATCACCGTTAACATTGAACGCGGGTGTATCAACAATCTCACCGTTCACCGTTACTCTTTTCTCAAAAATGTATTCTTCAGCCTGCCTGCGCGAACAAACACCCGTCCGTGCCATAAATTTTGCCAATCTCTGTCCCATGTTAACTTATCCTTATAAAATTTGCGCTAATATAACTTAACTTACATTAAAAATCAAAGGTTATTTATGACACATTCCGATTTCATGATTATTGCCTTAAAAGAGGCGCAAAAAGCCTTCTTAAAAGATGAAGTTCCCGTCGGTGCCGTTATTGTTGATTTAAAAACAAATAAAATTATCGCCAAAGCGCATAATCAAACCGAACACGGACTTGATCCGACCAAGCATGCGGAAATATCGGTCATTCGAAAAGCCTGTCGAAAACTTCAAACCAAACGTTTATGGGGATGCGCCATGTATGTCACGCTTGAACCGTGCGCCATGTGTGCAGCCGCCGTTTCTTTTGCACGAATAGAGCAATTGATTATCGGTGCCGAAGATACAAAAGGCGGTGCCGTCTTAAACGGTGTGCGTTTTTTTGAAAGTAAAACATGCCATTTCAAACCAACATTTCAAAGCGGTATCATGGCAGAAGAATCTTCGCAATTGCTTAAAAAATTTTTTATACACAAGCGCAAAAACAACATCCTCTGAAATATCAACATTTTTTTATTTTTTCATACGCTTAGAGCCTGTAAGCGTATGAAAATAAATATTCAGAACAAATAAAGAACAGTTAACAAAATCCTAAAATTTTCCATTGATTCCCATAAATTACCATGATATACCATAAATGTTAATTTGATTGAGGAGATAATCTGTTGAGAAAAACCTTTCTCTTTATGGACACCGTTTTTAACAAGGTTGATTTAAAAGGCCGTGTTTCTTTGCCTGCGGATTATCGTGCCATCGTTAAAGAATTAGGTTCTGAAATTGTGTGCTATCGCAGTCTTGTTTCGCCTTGTATTGAAGGGTGTCCCGAAGATTTACTCGAAAAATTGGCTGCCGAAATTGAAGATTCGAACGATTTTTTTTCACAAACCCAAGATGACTTAACCAATTTAATTTTCGGCGATGCCAAACGTTTCTTATTTGACAGTACCGGACGCATTGTTTTGACCGAAAAACTTCTCAAACATGCCTGCATTACGGACACAGCCGTGTTTGTCGGCAAAGGACGTAAATTTCAAATTTGGTCGCCTGAAAATTGGCAAAAAGAAGAAGAGCGCATCAGAGCGGAAGTCTTAAAAAAGCGTCCTGTTCTCAACGTCCGCAAATCGGAAGGAAACATTTAGATGTCCCAAAACACCAAACATATTCCCGTTATGTTGCCTGAGGTTCTTGAAGCCTTAAACGTACGTAACGGCGGTATATATGTTGATGCAACTTTCGGCTTCGGCGGTTACACACAAGGCATTTTAGAACATGCCGATTGCCGTGTTATCGCTATTGACAGAGATCCGACCGTATCTTCAAGAGCAAACGAATTCAAACAACGTTATCCCGAAAAGTTTGATTTTTATAATGCCCCTTTTTCAACAATGGATACCTTCATCACCTCAAAAGTTGACGGTATTGTTTTTGA
>JAGCOI010000019.1 GCA_017645485.1 Alphaproteobacteria bacterium
CGACAGTATCATATTGTCATTGCGAGGCGACTGTGTCGCCGCGGCAATCTCTCAAGTGCCCGACGCAACGCATCGCGTTGCTAGACCGACTATATCGACGCGGCAATCCCCCAAGATTCCGAGTGTCATTGCGAGGAGCGACAGCGACGTGGCAATCTCCTAAGGCGCCCTGCCTCCTCCCCCCGTCATCCCATGGCACATAAAAACAAAAAAAACCTGCGCCACGGCACAGGTTTTTTTAAATACTATCGGTACTAACCGATTAGAAAGCGTAGCGAACGCCGACAGAGACTGTATCAAAACCTCTGATACCTGTCTTTTCACCATGATCTTTCATATTGCGGAAAGCAATGTGACGATACATAGCTCTTACGCCCCAGTTGTCAGTAATATTATACTGAACACCGGCACCTAAACGCCAACCCCATGCATGAAGTGAACCATGGTCAGCAAACCATGCGCCTTTCGGGCCCAACTTTTGTTCAATTCTGTAACGACCGATACCGGCTGTACCCAAAACTTCCCATTCGCCATAGCAGCCTAAAGGCAAAATGCCGAACAAATCGGCACCGTATGCGCCATATTCTGTATGAGATTTAGCATATGCATCATATCTCTTTGTAGCATGTTTTGAAAGTTCACCGAAAACTTCAACAGCAGCATAAGGCGAAACTTTTGAACCGGCAACGATTGAACCGGAATGATATTTACCGGGCGTACCCATATCATCTGCAAAGTTATTAAAGTTCAAATTATAATCAGCACCAACATAAGGTGTCAATTCCAAAGCTTGGGCATTAACAGCAAAAAGGCTTGCAACGCCAGCGAGTAATAAAGTCTTTTTCATAAAATTACATCCTTTATAAAGTTTCATAAAATTTATGTATATCGCTACCTAAACGATATGCTATAGACTTTAGTTCAATTTTTTTCATATTGCAAGCATTTTTTCTTACCCCCTCAAACACAAATAAAACAACGTAAAATCAACAAGTTTTACTTGATTTTTTCTCATCAGGCTTTTAAAATGAATATATAAAGATAACGGAGTTTCACATGTTTAAGACCATAAATTCTTTTTTAAAGATGATTTCCAAAGCCTCAAAAACGGAAATTGGCTTTAAGAAAAACTATCGCCATGTTCACAAAGGGGATAACACCCCCTCATATCTGTTGATTGCGCATGATTTACAAAGCCCGCACACGCAGGTTTTTGAAGCAGCCGTTTATTATCTTGCCGTCATTGCCTCTTTAAAAAAGAACTATAAAGATGAAATTGTCGACATCTTAAATGATGCACTCAAAGCAAATAAAAACCGGCCCGAGCGCACGGCATATATTGAAAATATGTTAAAAGATAAAAAGCTTATCTAAATTCTTTTATATTCAAAAAATACAGGCTTTCTGCCTTCTCTTACGGCTTTTCTTTGATATTTTGTTTCCACCCAATCTTGAGGCGGTCTGTCAAAATCGGCAATTTTTTGAGCCGTCCAAATAAAATCTTTACAATCGTGCATTGTGTGCAAAACGTGTTTTTTATAAACTTTGTGGTCGGTTGCAATTTGCAAAATGCCGCCTTTTTTTAAAATACGCGCCATTTCTTTTAAGTTGTCGGGATTAACAAAACGCCTCTCCGCATGGCGATTTTTCGGCCACGGATCAGGAAAAAGCAAATAAATTTTATCAATAAACGAATCGGGAATGTGTGGGAACAAAAGCCGAGCATCTTCGGGAAAAATACGAACGTTGTCTGCTCTTTTTGAAGCAATGGTTGGATTTTCAATTTCATGCTGAGCATCTTTAATGCCCGTTAAAAGCGTCAGCAAATTGGCAATACCGTTTTGAAAAACTTCCACACCGATAAAGCCGGTGTTTTGTTTTTTTGCGGAAAGTTCGGCCAAATGTCCGCCGTCACCGAACCCGATTTCAAGATGAACTTCATCGGGAATAATGCCGAAAAGCGTATTTCTATCAAACACCGTTTGCGCGCTTAAAGAGATTTTTTGCAAAAAGTTTTCAAGCAAAAAAGTTTTGGCTTTGCGGATGGTGCGCCCTTTACGGCGACCGAAAAATTTAACAGCGGATATATCAGGCATAAAAAAACTCCGAGATGTTTTAACAGATGAACCTATAATGTAAAACAACCTCAAAATCAAGCATTATGATTCAGATTCATTGCACATTTTCTTTTTTATTTGCAATATTGATGACGACTTTGCCGTTTTTAATCGCCTGTTGAACGGCCTTATAAGCCCCACCCAATCGGCGGTTGATGTAACAAACAATATAGTCCGCTTTGTCGGCAATATATTTGTTTCGGCGCTCAATCGCAAATTTTGGCGATCCGTTTGCCGCCTCATCGGGATAATCAATCTCGTAGCGTTCTTCAAGGCTTTTCAGTTTCAGTTTTGAAAATTTGCTCGGCGGATAAGCGCATATATAGCAAATATAAATTTGATTTTTAAATTGTTTTTGAATACGCGAAGCAACCATTCTTGACAGCCAATCAAAATTGCCTTGATCGCATACCCAAAATTCATTAACACCTTCGTTGACCAAAGCATACATAACACCCTCAAGCATTTCTTCAACCTGTTGTGTTGCCGGTGTGTCGCGGTGGCCGAAAAAAGCACAAATTTTATTCAAAGTCAAATTCCATTCAGCCCAAGCCGAATGCTTTTTAAAAAAGCGGTGGATGTTGCTAGCTACGAATTACATGAAAAGTAGCCCGCTTATTCGAGCAAGGCCTTATTTTGCGGCATCCACCATAAAGGCAAATGCCCATTGCATAAACTTTTTCAATAAATCAAAAGTTTATCACCCATGTAATTCAGAGCTAGCATACCCTCGTCGGAATTTGGGCTATCCCGACAGATTGATTATACATATTAAAAATTAAAAAACAACCCTATTCTTACACTGCTTAAAAACATCAAAAAAATATCCTAAAAGTTTATCTTCAAAAACCGTTTTCAAAGCATATCTCAAAAGGGCAATTTAATTGCCGATACAACGGATACATCTTTTAACATTTTATTTTATAAGGAGAAAAAAATGGGTATTTTCAGTTCTCATCACACAACAAACACAAACATGAACGCATCTGATAACTATCATCTCAAAGAGGATGAAACAAATGATAAGACATCTTCGACAACTCATAACAATCCGTCTTCAACCGCTCATTCAGGCGCTTCTGCTCAAAAAACAGCTTGCGGTTGCGGCTGCGGCCATAAGGCAAAACCGATTGAGGAAGATGTGTATGAAGTCACGGAAGAATGGGATTATTAAAGAGGGAGACCCGTGCATGCATCAAACACTTGAAAAATCAGAAGGTCAAAAGCTGCCTTCTCCCGAACCGCATCAAACACATGATTTACGCAGTTTATGGAATTATTTTTTTGATTTCGGCGGCGAAGCCGTCGATCGCCTTCAACCCAAAATTGATGTAACCGATGAAAAAGACGCGGTTATGGTTACGGCTGAAATTCCGGGCATCAAGGAAGAAAATCTCGACCTTAAAATTTCCGATGACGGCTATTTAACCATATCGGGCGAAAAAGAACACGCCAAAGAAACATCTTCCAAAAATTGTTATTTTTCCGAAATTTCTTACGGCATGTTCAAACGCACGATACCGCTTCCGTTTGATTTAGATTATAAAATGGCGGATGCCGATTACGACAACGGTGTTTTAAACATTCGCATTCCGAAATCAAAAGAAGAAAAACAAAAATATAAAAAAATCAGTGTTAAGAAAAAAACAACGGCACAACAAAATTGAAAAACTCAATATTCGATTTTGCTTAAATACAACCCTGCCGCGGGTGCCGTAACACCTGCGGCGGCGCGTTTTTTACCCTCTAATATTTTTTTAACGTCTTCGGGTTTTAAATGTCCGTCGCCAACCATTTTTAAGGTGCCGACCATATTTCGCACCTGATGATATAAAAACGATTTAGCCTCAACAATAAAATCTATTTCATCACCGTTTTGAACAATATCAAGCTTATCAAGCGTTTTTAAGGGCGATTTTGCCTGACATCCCGCCCCTCTGAACGCGCTGAAATCATGATACCCCAACAAATATGCGGCACCTTCGCGCATTTTGTTAACATCTAACGGATAGTTCACATGCCACACCCTGTTTTCAAGCAAAACGGAACGTGCACGCCTGTTCAAAAGGCGGTATAAATAAGCACGTTTTTTAGCTGAAAACCGTGCATGGAACGTATCGGGCACAATCTCAATATCAACAACGGCAACCGGGGCATTTACTTCGCGCAACTTTGCATTAAAAGCCTCGCGCAAATGGTATAAATCCATTTTTGTTTCTAAGTCAAAATGCGCCACCTGCGCCAAGGCATGCACACCGGCATCGGTTCGTCCGGCGGCAAAAATTTCGGCATGATGAGCAGAAAAATCAAACAAAGCCTGCTCTAAATAGGCCTGAACACTATTACCCTCGTCTTGCCGTTGCCAGCCGACGAGGGTAGTTCCATCATATTCTACGGTGATTTTGTAGCGCGCCATAACCGCTTCCTAAAAAAAACTAAGCGGCTTTTAACATGGACGTTTGTTTTACAAAACCGAGTTTTCTTTGAATTTCCCAAATCACGCGCAAAGCTTCCAAAGCGGCCTCACCCGTTACGCGAGGTGTTGCTTTGCCTAATATGCAGTCAATAAAATGGCTTTGTTCTGCCATCAACGGTTGATTGGAGGGGATAAACAAGTGTTCTTCGCACCCTTTCACGCCGTAGTTCATCCATTCCGGAACGGCCTCTTTATTGATATAGGGCGAACGAGATTGCGTGCAAACATTAATGCTTTGATTGATAAAGTCCAAATCGATATAGGCTTCATCTGTGGTCACACACAGCGTTCTCACGCGCGATTGCGTAATGCGGCTGGCCGTCAAATTGGCCGTCACACCGTTTTCAAAAGAAATCAACGCCGAAATATAATCTTTACCTTCGGGTTTGTCTTGTGTTTTAACGTTCATTGCCTCAACATTCACAACTTTTGATTTAACGAGAGATTGCACGACTTCCACATCATGAATCATCAAATCCATCGCCACATCAACGTCCAAAATACGTGCACTTGCGGCCGACATACGTTGCGCCGTAAGCGAGCGAATTTTTGAGGTATCCGCCAAAATTTTCGAAAGTTGTTCAATAGCCGGATTAAAGCGTTCAATATGCCCCACAAGCAAAACAACACCGCTCTTTTTAGCGGCTTTAATTAAACGATTGCATTCTTCTTCCGTTGTTGCAAGCGGTTTTTCAATCAAACAATGAATACCGCGTTTCAAGAAAAATTCACCGACATCGGCGTGTGTAACAGATGTTGTGACCACGCTGACGGCATTAACATTTTGTGCCACTTCTTCAAGCGATGAAAAAGCCTTGATGCCA
>JAGCOI010000223.1 GCA_017645485.1 Alphaproteobacteria bacterium
ATGAGACTCGAACTCACGACATCTGGTACCACAAACCAGCGCTCTAACCAACTGAGCTAAATCCGCCGTCAGTGATTAGCTTTTTATCAACAAGCTTTTCAAAAGTCAAGCACAAATGTCAAATATATTTTATTTAAAAGCATTTTTTTTAATCTTCTGCCGGCAACATATCTTTTTGAATCATAATAAAGTTAAACATAATGCTTGCCACGAACAAAAGCACCCATTCAAAAACATATTCTGCAAGAATGTTATACAAAAACAAAGGCTCAAAAACACTGTGTTTTAAATATCCCTGTAATACCAAAAACAAAAACAAACAAAATGCCAAAAAAACCTTAAAAGCCGTTAAAATCATTGATGTTTGAAAATTTGTTTGCAGATACGTTTTCTTAAAATCCGAAAACCCTGAACCTTCAATCCACAGACCGATATTGGCATAGAATCGCATCAAAACAAACGGCACAAAAAAGCCCAGCGAAACCACAAAAAAATATAAAATTTCAATCTGCCAAATCGGATTTGGCGTGCGAATAATCAATAAATAAAGCGATAAAAACGGCACAACATTTAACACCAAAAAAACCGCAAAGACCCCGAAAAATTTAACAAAACGAAGCCCGCTTTCCTTAAAATAAATCAGCGTTATATCCTTTTTTAAATAAATTTTATCTGCCCATACCCTCAAAAAAACCGCTACCATAAAAAATTTTAAAACAATATACGCAACATACCCGGCTACATTTTCTCCGCAAACAATCTTATCTTGCACCCCCGAAACCAGACATCCGAAAGATTGCAAAAAAATAAAAGAAAGCGCCGACATTGCCAATGCAAAAATGCCGCTCAATTTCAAAAAAAACTTAAAATAATCCGTTGTCATATAAAATGATTTACCGATTGCTTGAAAAATACGATATTTTTGATCTGTTTCCTGCATTTAAATTTCCTCTATATCTGACACACCCGCAATACCGCGTAATTTTGAAAGGATTGACGTATCATAAAAGGCAAATCCGCCCTCAAGTTCAATTTTAATGTCCCAACCCGCAATTTCAGGAACAATATAAATCTTATTTGCCCCTTTTTTATCCGTACTTAAAATTTTCTTAATTTCACGAACCGCGGATTCGCTGTTCACATATATCCGCGCACCTCTGGCCTGTTCGGCAATTGCCGAATCCAAATTTTTCACTTCATTAATCATAATACGCGGACCTTTATCGGCATCTTGACTGTTAATTGTCAGCTTAACCAAAACAGGCAACCCCGAAGTTAAATCATTTTCATATTTAACAAGTCCTTCCGAAAAAATCATCGCATCAACCGCACCATATGCATCCGATAAACTGACAAACGCATATTTATTACCCGATTTTGCCGTTCTTTTCTGAACACTTTCCACGCAAGCCGCAATACTCGCTTTAACGGTATCCCCCAAATGAATATTGGCAATAATTTCGCTGCAGTTTTTCAAGCCCAGCTTTTGAATACTCGGCTTATACGCATCAAGCGGATGCGCCGATAAATAAAAGCCGATGGCTTCCGCTTCATAGCGCAACTTTTCAAGATTCGGCCAATCCGCCGCAGGGCTTAATTTAATTTCCGAAACCAATTCCTCACTGCCGAACAAAGATGTTTGCGCACTTGTTTTTGTTTCGGTCGATGCGGAAATATGTTTTAAGATCGTTTCAATATTTTCAAAAAGTTTACGACGATTTTTTTCCAAATCATCAAAAGCGCCCGCTTTAATAAGTTGCTCAAGTTGCTTTCTGTTAATAAATTTAATATCAACCCGATGGCAAAAATCAGAAATGCTCTTAAATGGTCCGTTCTTTTCTCTTTCCGAAACAATGCCTTGCATGGCCGCCGCACTAACCCCCTTAACGGCGCCCAACGCATAACGAATGTTTTTGTTTTCAACCGCAAACTCGGCTTCCGATTTATTGATATTCGGCGGCAAAACATCAAAATTCATCGATTTACAATCTGCAACAAACGTTAAAAGCTTATCCGTATTTGTAATATCCAAATCCATGACCGCACACATAAATTCCACCGGATAATGACACTTCAAATAAGCCGTTTGATACGAAATCAAAGAATAAGCGGCCGCATGCGATTTATTAAAGCCGTAAGAAGCAAATTTTTCCATCTGGTCAAAAATCGATGATGCAACACCCTCATCAATACCGTTTGCAGTCGCCCCTTTCATAAACTTTTCGCGTTGCTTCGGAATTTCCTGAACCTGTTTTTTACCCATAACTTTTCTGAGCTTATCAGCTTCACCCATGGTATATCCAGCAAGCGAACGGGCAATCTGCATCACTTGTTCCTGATAAACCATAATGCCGTATGTTTCATCTAAAATCGGCGCCAACGCCGGATGCAGATAACTGATTTCTTCTTCACCGTGCTTGCGCTTAATATAGCTCGGAATATTATCCATCGGTCCCGGACGATATAACGAAACAATAGCAATCAAATCTTCAAAACGGTCCGGCTTAATTTGTTTATGCACATTTTGCATCCCCGGCGATTCAAATTGGAACACGGCACAAGTCTCACCGCGTTGCATCATCTCATAGGTGGGTTTATCATCAAGGGCAAGCGCATCTATATCTATTTTAACACCTTGTGTTTTTTCAATCCAGTCCACCGCTTTTTTAATAACGGTTAATGTTTTCAAACCCAAAAAGTCAAACTTAATTAACCCCGTTTCTTCAACAAATTTCATATCATATTGCGTCACGGGCATTTCCGCTCTCGGATCTTTATAAAGAGGCACCAACTCGTCCAAAGGCCTGTCCCCGATCACCACACCGGCGGCATGCACACCCGATTGTCTGTATAATCCTTCCAATTTCATACCGATATCAAACAACTTGTTGATTTGCGGATCGGAGGTGCGCATTTGTTCAAGTTCCGGCACCATTTCAAGCGCTTGTTTCAATGAAACGTTCTTACCTTGAACCGGCGGCGGCACCATCTTCGAAATTTTGTCGGCTTGAGCATATGGCATTTGTAAAACACGCGCCACATCTCTGATAACATTTTTAGCCTGCAGTTTACCGTATGTAATAATTTGCGCCACATGGTCAAAGCCGTATTTATTCTGCACATATTCAATCGTTTTTGCACGATTCTCCTGACAAAAGTCAACGTCAAAATCGGGCATATTCACACGGTCAGGGTTTAAAAAACGCTCAAACAGCAATTCCAATTTAATCGGATCCAATTCCGTAATTTTTAACGACCATGCCACAATAGAACCGGCACCGCTTCCTCTGCCCGGCCCGACCGGCACGCCGTGTGTTTTAGACCACCCGATAAAGTCCGACACAATTAAAAAATACCCCGGAAAACCCATACGCTTAATCACGCTCAGTTCATAATCAAGGCGCTCAAAATATTTTTTATCAATCTCAACCTTTTGTTCATCGGTCATATTTTCAAAATAGACCTGCTTTTCCATACGTTCTTTTAAGCCTTCATGTGCACGCAAGGTAATATATTCGTCTTGGCTCATACCGTCCGGACATTCAAAAATCGGCAACAGCGGCTGCACTTTTTCGGAAAGATAATTGCACCGCTTGGCAATATTGACCGTATTTTCAAGTGCTTCCGGCAAATCGGCAAAAAGCTCAAGCATTTCAGCTTCGGTTTTAAGCCTGTTGTTAATTGAAAATCTTTTTCTGTTTTCATCGGCAACAACTTCACCCGCCGCAATACAAATCAAAGCATCGTGAGCCTCATACATATCCGCATCAATAAAAAATGCTTCATTGGTTGCCACAAGAGGAATATTATATTTATAAGCCAGATTAATAAACGTTTCTTCGGTTTGTTTTTCCTCCGCCAATCCGATACGTGATAACTCAATATAAAGTCTGTCTTTGAAAATATCATGTAATCTATTCAGAGTTTTTTCGGCTTCCTCAAGTCTTCCCTGCAAAATAAGCCTGCCGACAGGTCCTTCAACGCCGGCCGTTAACGCAATTAAACCCTCATTTAAATTCTCTAAATCTTCATATGTTAATTGAGGCTCATCGCCTGTTTGCGTATTATCCAAATAAAAACGCTTCATCAATTTCATAATGTTTTTATAACCGGTCTCGTCTTTAACAAGCAATACCAGTTTATCGCCGGCAATTGTTCTGCCTTTCGATTTCATAATATCATCCGAATCGGGATTTTTTAAGCAAAACTGACAACCTAAAATCGGTTTAATACCGGCCTCACTTGCATAAGCGGACAAAGCTTTTCCGCCGAACATATTACCTGTATCGGTCATGGCAACGGCGGGCATATGCCTTTCTTGAAGTGTGTGCATTAAATCAGAAATTTTAATGGCACCTTCCGAAAGCGAATAAGCCGTATGTACGCGAAGATGTATAAATTTAGGTTCTGTCATAGGGTAAAGTATAAAAGGTTCGAAATCGATTCACAAGCGCTATTTAAAATTGATACAACAAAAAATGCCCTTTGTTTAAATTATTCACACCGATAAGGCGAACAATTTGCACAAAGAGCACCACTTTCTAAGTTTTTTTAATATCCCGGATAATCTGCCAGAGCAGCAATATCACATTAAGGAATAAAAGCCCGATAAAGAGCTTTGACGATGAGGTGTAACATATAAAAAATATAACCGTTGCCACCTCAGCAAGATCTGATGCTTGTTTAAGCTGTTTTGATGAACACAGTCTATGGCCAAGCCATGCCAAGATGAAGATGATTTCAATGATTATCATAATTATAGAATTTGATTAGTTTGGATTTTATAACTTTTAAAAATTTTGTCAAGTATGTTTTTTACCTTTATAAAACCCTTATCTGCGGCTTACTTCCCTCTTTGAATAAAAAACGTTTTTTTTATTCTGTCATTGCGCATGAGGATGAAAATAACCTCAAAACGTTATTTTCACCACAAATGGCGACGGTTTGTTAATCGGCAAACGAGCGTGCAAGCGAAGTGCGTCGATGTTACAAACCAAGTGACCGACGCAACGCGTCGCGTTGCTAGACCGACTATGTCGCCGTGGCAATCTCCCCTTTATTCTGTCATCCTCGGTCTTGTACTGAGGATCTCTCTGTCATTGCGAGGCGACTTGTCGCTGTGGCAATCTCATCAAGTACTTTCCCTCTTACTCTTGCGGGTTCGCTTCCCTTTTTTATATAAAAAAACGCACCTTTTCAGGTGCTTTTTCTTTTTGGAGCAGGCAACGGGAATTGAACCCGCATTAAAAGCTTGGGAAGCTCTCATTCTACCATTGAATTATGCCTGCACGGCACTTCTTCTATATCATATGTCAATTTCAAAAATCAAGTGTTTTTTATAAATTTTTCAAGGCCAATGCTTCCAAAGCTTTTAATTTGTCGCGATAAACCATAGCCTGTTCAAATTCAAGATTTAAGGCCGCCTCTTTCATCAATTTCGTATATTCTTTAATTTCTTTTTCAATATTTTTCACCTCTTCAACACTCGGTATTTTATTCTTATCCAAATCCGTTTCCGTCATCTCGGACAAAGTTGAAGATATACTTTTAACAATCGTTTTCGGCACAATACCATGCGCTTTGTTATATGCCGATTGTTTTGCACGACGGCGATTCGTTTCATCTGTTGCAAATTTAATCGAATCGGTTAATTTATCCGCATATAAAATAACACGCCCGTGTGCATTTCTGGCCGCCCGTCCGATTGTTTGTATAAGCGAGCGTGTCGACCGTAAAAAGCCCTCTTTATCTGCATCTAAAATCGCAACCAAAGAACATTCGGGAATATCCAAACCTTCCCGAAGCAAATTAATCCCGACCAAAATATCAAACACCCCCATACGCAAATCTCTGATAATTTCAATACGCTCTAAGGTATCAATATCCGAATGCATATAGCGCACTTTCAAACCGTTTTCTTGAAAATATTGGCATAAATCTTCCGCCATTTTTTTGGTCAGTGTGGTCACCAAAACCCTTTCGCCTTTTTCAACCGTTTGTCTGCATTCATTCATTAAATCATCAATTTGCGTTGAGGCCGGACGCATAATACACTCGGGGTCTGTCAAACCGGTCGGACGAATAACCTGTTCAACAAAAACACCCTGACTTTGTTCCAGTTCAAAATCGCCCGGCGTTGCCGAAACAAAAATCGTTTGCGGACGCATTTTTTCCCATTCCTCAAATTTAAGCGGCCTGTTATCCAAACATGAGGGCAACCGAAAACCATAATCCGCAAGCGTTGATTTTCTGTTAAAATCCCCCCGATACATTGCCCCTATCTGAGGCACACAAATATGACTTTCATCAATAAATAAAACGGCATTTTTCGGTAAATATTCAAAAAGCGTCGGCGGCGGTTCGCCTTTTTGACGCCCCGTCAAATAGCGTGAATAATTTTCAATACCTTTGCAATGCCCTGTCGTTTCAATCATTTCCAAATCAAAACGCGTGCGTTGTTCCAACCTTTGCGCTTCAAGCAGTTTATTTTCCTCTTTGAGTTCTTCAAGCCTTACATCTAAATCTTCTTTAATATGCTCAATTGCTTGCGACAATGCCGGACGCGGTGTCACATAATGGTTTGCCGGATAGACCGTAATTTCCTCCAAATCAGCTGTTTTTTTACCTGTCAGAGGATCAAACTCATGTATTGCTTCAACCTCATCACCGAAAAACGTCACGCGCCATGCCCTGTCTTCATAGTGTGCAGGAAAAATATCAAGCGTATCCCCGTTTAATCTGAATGTTGAACGCGTAAAACTTATTTGATTGCGCACATAAAGCAACTCCGTAAGTTTACGACAAACTTCACTGACATCAATTTCATCACCTTTTTTCAAATTAAAAACCATGGCCGAATACGATTCCATACTGCCCAATCCGTATATACACGAAACCGAAGCCACAATAATCACATCGGATGTTTCCAAAACATGCCGAGTCGCTCCGTGTCGCATACGATCAATCTGTTCGTTAATGGCCGAATCTTTTTCAATATAAGTATCCGTTTTCGGAATATAGGCCTCGGGCTGATAATAATCATAGTATGATACAAAATATTCCACATGATTATTCGGAAAAAATTCCTTCATTTCCGAATACAGCTGAGCCGCCAAAATCTTGTTCGGTGCCATAATCAGCGCAGGCCTTTTAACCTGCTCTATAATTTTTGCCATTGTAAAGGTTTTGCCCGATCCGGTCACCCCGAGCAAAACCTGATTGCGTAAGCCGTTATTTATACCGTCAACCAACTGACTGATTGCTTCGGGTTGATCTCCCGAAGGTTCAAACGGACTTTCCACTTTAAATTCACCTTTAATCATGTGCATATTATAGTGCATAAAAACAAAAAATAAAGAAGTATTATATACATGTAAAATTTATTTGTTTTTTAAACTTTTTTCATGTAAAGTAGGTCAATCTTTGAGATAGAAAATAGAGTTGCAATGTTTAAGTTTTTTTCTGCCATAATCAGCGCCTGTTTATTTTTTGCGGTTATCGCACTTATATGCGTTACCCTTTTCTTAAAACAAATCAGTGACGATTTGCCTGATTATAAGCAACTTGCAAAATACGAACCGCCTGTTACCACGCGCCTTTTTGCCGGCGACGGACAGCTTCTTATGGAATATGCGGCCGAAAAACGTCTGTTTGTTCCGATAGATAAAATTCCGAGTTTAGTCAAAAATGCCTTTATTGCAGCTGAAGACAAACATTTTTATACCCATGGCGGCATTGATTATACGGGCATTGCGCGCGCCATTGTCAACAACTTAAAAAACATCGGCAAAGGCCGACGCCCTGCCGGTGCTTCCACCATCACACAACAGGTTGCTAAAAACTTTTTGCTTTCTTCCGAAGTTTCTTATATCCGCAAAATCAAAGAAGCCATGCTTGCAAACCGCATGAACAAGGCTTTTACGAAAGATCATATTTTAGAACTTTACCTTAACGAAATATATCTCGGCAATCGTGCATACGGTGTTGCCGCAGCAGCCTTAAATTATTTTGACAAGGCTTTGGATGAACTTGATATTGAAGAAGTCGCCTATTTAGCTGCTCTGCCCAAAGGCCCGAACAATTACCACCCCGTCAGGCGTTATGATGCGGCTGTTGCACGGCGCAACTGGGTTATCAGCCGTATGGCCGAAGACGGTTACATTTCAAACGAAGAAGCCGAGCAGGCTCAGAAAAAACCGTTAACCGTCGTCTCAAAACGTTCCGGCTTCCTCAAAGATGCCGAATATTACAGCGAAGAAGTGCGCCGCACAATTTCGCTCAACTTGGGGGATGATGCTCTTTACGAAGGCGGCTTAATTGTCAGAACAACGATTAATCCGACCATTCAATCCATTGCAACCAAAGCTTTCCGAAAAGGCATTTTAGATTATGATTTAAGGCATGGTTGGCGCGGTGCCGAACAAAACATTTCCCTTGAAGGCGACTATTTAACAACATTAAAAAACACCGCCTTATCCAAAGGAGCCGAGCCTTCATGGAAAAAGGCCGTTGTCTTAAAAACGCAAAAAGATAAAGCCGATATTGCCCTCGAAACAGGGCAAACAGGTTTTATACTCTTAAAAGATGTGGCATGGGCAAAACCGGCTCTCAGCAATAAAACCGTCGGTCCCGTTCCGACAGATATGTCCGCGGTTTTAAATATCGGTGATGTCATATATGTTGAAAAACGTGATGAAGAAGGCGCATATGGTCTGCGGCAAAATCCTGATGTCGAAGGCGGGATGGCCGTTATCGATCCGAATACGGGTAAAGTTTTGGCACTTGTGGGTGGCTATTCTTTCGAAAAATCACAATTCAACCGCGCCACACAGGCATACAGACAAACCGGTTCTTCTTTCAAACCTTTTGTTTATTTAACCGCACTTGAAATGGGCTATTCACCGAACGATCTTATTTTGGACGCACCTTTTGTTTTGGATCAAGGTGTCGGTCTTCCCAAATGGAAACCCGTGAATTATTCCAAAAAATTCTACGGATTAATGACTTTGAGGCAAGGTATTGAACAATCCAAAAACCTCATGACCGTCCGTTTGGCTCAAGACATCGGCATGGATAAGGTTGCAGAAATGACAAAGCGTGTCGGTATCAACGATCATTTGCCCGAATACTTATCTTCTTCCCTCGGGGCTGCTGCCGCACGCGTGTTGGATATGACTGCCGCTTATGCCATTATTGCGAGCGGCGGCAAAAAAGTAACACCTTATCTCATTGAACGTATTCAAGACAGAACAGGTAAAACAATTTATAAACAAGACATTTACGATTGCCACGATTGCAGCGCCGACCATTTTGAAAATCAAAATCCGCCGTCTCATCCCGATATGCGCGAACAAATTATTGATCCGCTGTCTGCCTATCAAATGATTTCCATATTAGAAGGTGTAACCGTGCGCGGCACGGGTGCTCGACTTCGTGCCTTAAAAAAACATTTAGCCGGCAAAACAGGCACAACCAACGAAAATAAAGATGCATGGTTTATCGGTTTTTCACCAAACCTTGTTGCCGGTGTTTATATCGGTTATGATGAGCCGGTCAGTCTCGGACGTTTTGAAACGGGGGCATCGGCCGCTCTGCCCGTTTTTTACGATTTTATGAATGAAGCCCTTAAAGATGTGCCCGATTCAAATTTCAGAATGCCGCACGGTATCAAACTCGTGCGCATTAACCCCACAACGGGCAAACTCTCCAAACCGAGTGATGAAACGTACATTATTGAAGCCATCAAACCGGACTACAGTTTTGATGCAAACAAACAACGAACCATCGGCTATGAAGATGATTCTTTTACTTTAGATACCGAAAATGAAATTGGCCTGCAACTCGGCGGTGAATATTAAAAAGGAAAAACAATGCGTGCAGAAATATATAACATCTCTTTAGAAATTCGGCAAACGCTAGATTTGCTAAGGAGGTTTCTTTGACTACGACAATGCGCTTTTAAGGTTAGACGAACTTCAATCTTTAAGTCAGGATTCAAACTTATGGAATAATCCCGAAAAAGCTCAAAAGTTGATGAGCGAAAAAACAAATTTGGAAAATGCCGTTCAAGCGTACCAAAACATGGAACAAAGCCTTCACGACAATCTTGAAATTGCCGAGCTTTATGAAGATGACGAACAAATGTCATCTGAAATTTTAGCCGAACTGGAAACCCTAAAGACGCAAGCCGACCATCAAAAGCTTGAGGCACTTCTATCCGGCGAAGCCGACCATAATGATGCTTATATGGAAATTCATGCCGGCAGCGGCGGTACCGAAGCGCAGGATTGGGCCGAAATGTTACTGCGCATGTATGTCAGATGGGCCGAAAAACATAAATACAAAGTTGAATATGAGGAAGAAACACAAGGTGATGTTGCCGGCTTAAAATCCGTTACCGTTAAAATCAGCGGTTATAACGCATACGGTTGGCTTAAATCCGAAAGCGGCGTTCACCGCTTGGTACGTATCTCTCCTTTTGACAGTAACGCACGTCGCCACACAAGTTTTTCATCTGTACACGTTTACCCCGTTATTGATGACACCATTCAAATCGAAATAAACGAATCCGATTGCCGCATTGATACCTATCGTGCCTCCGGTGCGGGCGGTCAACACATCAACAAAACGGATTCGGCCGTACGTATCACACACATACCGACCGGTATTGTCGTTCAAAGTCAAAATCAACGTTCTCAATTTCAAAATCGGGATACGGCTTGGAAAATGCTCAAAGCGAAATTATATGAAATGGAGCTCAAAAAACGTTCCGATGCGGCACAGGTCGAGCGTGAAAATTTAGGCGATAACGGTTGGGGCTATCAAATTCGTTCTTATGTTTTACAGCCTTATCGTCTTGTCAAAGATTTGCGCACGGGGGCGGAAACATCTGACGACCGAGCTGTTTTAGACGGTGATATAGATCTCTTTTTATCGGCATACTTGGCAAGTCAAAACAAATAAGGGCTTATTCATGAAAAGAGGATATTTTCTCAGAAAAATTTTAGATTACATCGGCGTTATGGTTCTCCTAGGCGCGATTTTCTTTTTATGGATGCTTTATCACGGACCGCTTTCCGTACCGTTTTTGAAACCTTATATTATTGAAGCCTTAAATTCCGAACAAACACAATACACCATGGATATCGGCGAAGTCAATTTGGAACTTGTTCGTTCGATTCAACCCTTAAAAATTATTGCAAAAAACGTGCGTCTTAAAAAAAATGATGAAACCATTTCCATTCAAGCCCCTAAATTATTTTTATCTTTCAGCATACGCGCTTTGTTAAACGGCTTAATTGCCCCGAGCAGTATTTATATTAAAAAACCGAGCTTATCCATTTTCACGACATACGGCATTCAACAAAATCAGCAAAATGAAATCAATTTAAAAAAAGTTCAATACTATTCACAATGGTTTAATACTTTTTTGGAACACTTTAACGCACCCGATAAAATCTATCCCGAAAGCTACATCAATCAAATCAACATTGATAATGCATCCATTGAATTTCACGAAGTCGATTTAGGTCAAAAATGGGTATTTTCAGGCATGCATATGGCTTTTCACCGCAATTATACAAATCTGGAACTTTCTGCCGGCGGTGTCGTTGATTTTGATAACCACACTTCTGCCTTAAACGCTGCCGTACACTTTAATCCCATCAAAAACAAACTTTTAATGAATCTGTCGTTCAATGACATCGTCGCATCTGATTTTTTCAAACAAATCGGCGGCAACATTTCAAATATCACGGTACCTCTGAACGGACAAATCAACGCCGAAGTTAATTTTGCAGAATTAATCAAGAACACTTCAAACATAGCTCAAAATATTGATAATGCCGTTGAAAAAATAGATTTCAGCGTCAACGGCACGCAAGGCATCATAGATTTTGAAAACGATCCCCGTTTTCGCTACAACATTGACTCTTTTGCTTTTGACGGACAAATAACCGGCGGCTTAGATGTTATTGAACTCAAAAATGCCAATTTATCCGTCGGCAATCAAAAAGCAACCGTTGAATTTACGGCAACGGGTTATAAAAATTACTTTTTGCAAAAATCTTTAAATAATTTAAGATTAAAATTAAAAGCCAAAGTTGAGCGTTTACCGATGAATGATTTATCGCACTTTTGGCCTCGTTATTTTGCGGAACCGGGTTGGAAATGGTGCAAAGAAAGTTTATACGGCGGCTTTTATCAAAATGCGGTTTTTGATTTTGAATGGGCTTTTAACGCCCAATCCGATACATTTGAACTTTCAAAATTAAACGGCAAAGCCCTTATTGAGAACGGCACCATTTACTATCTTGAAAACATGCCTATTGTTACAAACGTTTACGGCACGGCCTTATTTGATATCGGTACAATTGATATCACGCTTCATAAAGGTTTTTCTGATGGTCTGACCTTAAACGGCGGTCGTGTTCTGTTATATGATTTAAATAAAGAAAAAAACTATATAGATATTCAGATTGCCGCAAACGCGAACATTGCCGATGCTTTGGCATATATTGCCCATCCGCCTTTGGAATTCGGAAAAGAGTTGAATATCGAGCCCGATAAATTTACGGGGAAAGCACAAATTGACTTAGGTCTGAATTTTGAACTTTACAGTGAATTAAAACCTCAAGATATCGGTGTTAAAGTTAAGGCAACGCTGTCTGATGTTGTTGCCAAACATATTGCAGACAACAAAAATCTTAAAATACCGTCAGCTCTTTTGAACGTTACAAACAAAAACTATACTTTGAGCGGAAATGCTTTTTATGACGACATTCCTTTTGCGTTTGATCTCACACAGAACTTTGACGCAAAAAACACTCTTGCCGGCACATTCAAAATGCGTGTTGATAAACATGTTTTACAAAAACTTCAAATTGATAACACATTACTTAAAGCCCCTTATATTGAAGGATTTGCGGATATCACGGCAAAACTGTCCTCGGCAGACAAACAACAAACTCTTATTGATATCAATGCCAATTTGGAAAACACTTCCATTGACTATGATTTTCTCGGCTTTACAAAGCCATTGCAAGAAACGGGGACCGTTACGGCAACACTTGCATTTAAAAACAGTCAATTGAACGCTGTTCCGCGCTTTGTCTTAAGTAAAAACGATTTTACCTTAAACGGCAACATCACAACCGACAAACAAGCCAACATAAAAACCATCAATATTGAACATATTAAAGGCCCGAAAACTTCTGCCGCGGCTAAATTGGAATTCAGCTATCATCCGCAATATAGCATCAAAATCAACATCAGCGGCAGTGACTATGATTTGACCGAACTGTTTACCAAACGTGAAAAAACACAAAAACAGCATGCCGACGAAATTATGAAAAACGGTGATAATGACTTAAAATCGGTTCCGAACACCGAAATTTTCATGACACTTAACAGTCTTTGGACCAATCCCGACACCCCGATTAAAAACTTTTCGGGACATGCCGTTTTGCAAAACGGCAGAGGTATTG